>NZ_JBISBU010000064.1:0-30572 GCF_044385805.1 Haloferula sp. A504 | reverse complement strand
ACCCTGGAGCCGCCGGCGCTTGGCTGGGGATTGTTTCATGGGAATTTGTTGCTGGAAGCCGCGGACCTCCAACGGCTTCAATCGGGAAAATACCTTAACATTTCAAAAAATCGAAGGATCGTTAGGAATCACGTGATCGCGGGGGGCGCTCCGGACGGAATCCCGAGCCCGGGATTGACACCGCAACGCCGGCTCCGCATCACTGGTTAAATTGAGCAGCTTTGGTTTCCGGCCCCACTTTTCGCAGACCCTCGACCTTTCCCCGGACGAGGCGCGGCAGAAACTCGTCGCCGCCGTCCGGGCGAAACCCGAGGAGTTCGAGGTGCGCAGCTTCCCGGGCTTCGTTTGCCTGCGGATCCCTCCGGCCGAACGCCACTTCTGGTCGCCGCGCCTGAATGTCTCCATCGATCCCGACGAGGAGGGAGGCAGCAGGATCGAGGGCGTCTACGGCCCCAACGCCAATGTCTGGTCGATCTTCGTCTACGGATCATTGTTCCTCTCGAGCACCGCGATTTTCGGCGGTTGCCTCGGCTTTGCGCAGCACTCGCTCGGCAGAACATGCTGGGGACTTTGGATCCTGTGGGCATCGCTCGGAGCCGGGCTGATGCTTTGGATCGTTGCCCAGTTCGGCCAGAAGCTCGGTGCCCACCACACCTACCGCCTGCACCAGCTCTACGAAGAGGCGATGGGTCGCACCGAGGAACTGCACTGATCGGGCTTTCGTCCGGCCCAATCCGGGTTTAGCCTCAGTGCATGCCCAGCAAGCAGGAACTTCTCGACCTCCAATTCATCGGGGCGCGCTGCCAGTTGATCGATCTCGCCGCATTCCTCGACCGGGTCGACCGCCACGAGGGGAAATCGGATTTCAGGCTCGATGCGCTGAAAAAGGCGCTGCCTCTCCTCCTCGAGGACCGACCGGACCGGGCCAGGGCCGTTCTCGAAGCCTTCTCCGACCATTCCGCCGAGCCTGCCGCAAAGGCCACCATCCAGGGTGCCTTCGGGGCCCCCACCCCCTGAGTCTTCTGTCTTCCAATCTTCTGTCTTGATGGACTACATCGAACCCCACGCCCACATGGTCAGCCGCTCGACGGATGACTATGAAAAAATGGCTCTTGCGGGCTGCCGCGCAATCTGTGAACCCGCCTTCTGGGCCGGCTTCGACCGCTCCTCACCCGAGGGCTTCCGCGACTACTACCGGCAGCTCACCGACTACGAGCCGAAGCGTGCCGCCAAGTTCGGCATCCCGCACTTCTGCTGGCTGTGCATCAACCCCAAGGAGGCCGAAGACGCCGGCTTCGCCCGTGAGGTGATGGCGCTCATCCCGGATTTCATCGATTCGCCGACCGTCCTCGGCATCGGTGAGATCGGGCTCAACAAGAACACCCGCAACGAGCTCGCAATCTTCGAGGAACACGTCCAGCTCGCCCTCGACCACGACCTCGCCATCCTGATCCACACCCCCCATCTCGAGGACAAGCTCAAGGGCACCCGCCTGACCATCGACGCCTTGGCGAACTTCCCGAAACTCGACCGCAACCGCGTGATCATCGACCACGTCGAGGAACATACGGTGGACCTCGTACTCGACGCCGGCTACTGGGCCGGCATGACGCTCTACCCGGAAAGCAAGTGCACCCTGAGCCGTGCCGTCGACATCCTCGAAACGCACGAGGGAGATCGTCTGTGGCTCAATTCCGCCTGCGACTGGGGCGTGTCGGATCCGTTGGCCGTCGTGAAGTGCGGGTTGGAGATGCGCAAGCGGAAGCATGCGGACGAAGCCATTCACCGCATCCTCTTCGACAACCCGAAGCGCTTCCTCTCCCAGTGCCCGAACTTCCGCCTCGATTGACGACCATTGACCTTCGGTGAAGGGCCGACCCCACATCGCGATCGTCGGCGGCGGCCCGGCGGGCTTGAGGGCCGCCGAAGTCTGTGCCGAAGGCGGCGCGAAGGTCTCCGTTTTTGAGCAGAAGCGCTCGGTCGGCCGCAAGCTGCTGGTCGCCGGCTACGGGGGACTCAATCTGACCCATGGCGAGGACCTGGAAACCTTTGTCACCCGTTACTCCGGTCCGGGCCTCCCCGGGGGCTTCGCGCGGATGATCCGGGAGTTCCCGCCGGCAAAGCTTCGCCCATGGGCCGCCGGACTCGGGATCGAGACCTTCGAGCAGCGGACGGGCCGGGTCTACCCGAGGGAAATGAAGGCCGCCCCCCTGCTCCGCCGCTGGATCGAGCGACTGCGGCGGCAGGGAGTGGAGTTTCACGTCAACCACCGGCTCACCGCCCTGCAACCCGGCCCGAAGGCGTGTTTCAATGACAACGACCCGCTGGAGTTCGACGCGATGATCCTCGCCATGGGTGGAGGCTCCTGGCCACAGACCGGCTCCGATGCGGCCTGGATTCCGGTGCTGGAATCCTGCGGCATCTCCATTTCACCCCTCCAGCCCGCCAACTGCGGATGGGAGGCCGGCTGGCCGACTTCCCTGACCAGCCGGATCGAAGGACAACCGCTCAAGAATATCGCAGCCAGTTGCGGCGGGGAGTCCGTCCGCGGCGAGATCATGCTCACGCGCTACGGTGTCGAGGGCGGCGCCGTCTACCAACTGGGGCCGGCGCTTCGCAAGGCGACACCCGCTACCCTGACGATCGATCTCAAGCCCGAGGTTCCCCTCCCCATCCTGCTGCGAAAGATGGAGAGCGTGCGGAAAGACATCGTCGAGAGCGCGCGCGAACGACTCCGGATCCCCGATGCGGGGGCGCTGCTGTTGGAACACCACCACGGCCCGTTCAACGACAGTGCATCCCTGTGTCGCGCCGTCAAGTCGCTCCGCATCCCCCTGCTCCGCCCCCGTCCCATCGCCGAGGCCATTTCCAGCGCAGGGGGCATCGCGTGGAAGGAACTCGATGAACAACTGATGCTTCGTCACCTGCCGGGAGTTCACGCCTGCGGAGAGATGGTGGACTGGGAGGCCCCGACCGGCGGCTATCTCATCCAGGCCTGCTTCGCCACCGCAACCCATGCCGCCCGGTCGGCGCTGCGATACCGCGGCCAACGGTAGCCTGCGTTGTTCGCGTCCCGGGAGCAACCTACTCAAGCTCGGCGACCACGGCCTCGACGATCCGGACGCTGCGTCCGTCGAGCGCGAGCCGTCCCTGAACCGTGACCGGATCGCCCCGCCTCAGCTTGATCAGCGCATCCCGCTGGGACGAATCAAACTCCGCCCGGACGCTCAACTCACCATAGGTGGTTGTCCCGCTGGACCCCGTCGTCTTGCTGATCGCATACGGCGCATCAAGGTCCGCCACCAGCAGTCCCCCCTCTTCCTTCACGCTGGCGAGGGTCATGCTCCAGGTCACCGGCGCTCCATCGGCACGCTCGCGGAAAGTTTCCCGCGCCAACTCGGTCGACCGGGGATCGTCAATCGTCAGGATGAACTGCTTCAGGGAAACCGCCTCATCCTCCTTGAGCGGAACCAGCTCCCTCCAATCCGACTCGTCGAACTCGAGGCGAACCGGGCCGGCAACCTCCGGAGATGAGGTGCTCATCGCCTGCATCGCTTCCTCCTGCCGGAGCTGCTCCTGCTTCGCGTGTTCGAAAGCCACGGCATTCCGGGCGTTCAGCATCCAGACCAGACCGCCGACCACCAAGGCGAACACCAAGACAATCCCCCCGACGATCAATGCCGCGATCCGGCATCCGGAATTTCCCTTCTTTTCCATGGCACGAGCCAATCAGGAGCGCTGCGCCGTCGCCACTCCAAAACATCCCGCGATTTCTCATTCGTCATTCCGGCCTCGGCATTCGACATTCCCCGAGTGCCGCGAGTATCGATCAAGACCGTTTCCTTCCACCCGTCGATCTGGCCGAAGATGATTGGCAAGGCCTCAGACGACGCCCGCCCGGGCGACCTGGTCGAAGTGCTCGACCGCGACGGTGAAACCTTCGGCTGGGGACTCTTCAACCCGCGCTCGAACATGCCGCTGCGCATCGTCCGGCACGGAGCGGCACCGATCGACGAATCCTTTTTCATCGACGCGATCCATCAGGCGGCGCAATTGCGCAAGGAACTGTTGGAGCCGGATCTCGAAGCCTACCGCTGCATTCACGCCGATGCCGACCGCCTGCCCGGTCTCGTGGCCGACCGCTTCGGCGACATCCTTTCGGTCGAGATCACCGCCCTCGGTGCCTGGCAGCGGCTCGATACGTGGCTTCCGGCCCTTCACCAGGCCTTCGGCACCGAAAGAGCCCACCTGCAGGTCGATCCGAAGCTGGCCCGGGTCGAGGGCATTCCCACCAAACCCCACCCCCTCGCCGACCACTCGATCCGAAAGGTGAAGATCCGCGAGCACGGGGCGACCTTCGAGATCGACTTCGCCGAGGGCCACAAGACCGGCTTCTTCTGCGACCAACGCGACAACCGCCGCCGCTTCGCCGCACTGGCCCGCGACAAGCGGGTGCTCGACCTGTGCAGCTACACCGGCGCGTTCTCGGTCCAGGCCGCCCTGGCCGGGGCCGCCGAGGTCACCGGCATCGACCTCGACGAGAAGGCCATCGCGATGGCCAAGCGCAATGCCAACCTCAACCAGGCCCGCATCAAGTTCACCCACGCCGACGCCTTCACCTGGGCCCGCACGATGGTCGACAACGACCGCCGCTGGGATCTGGTGCTGGTCGATCCGCCCAAGTTCGTGACCGGGCGCGACGACGAAAAAGGCCGCGGCAAGTACAACGACCTAAACCGCCTCGCCGCCCGACTGGTGGAGCCCGGCGGCTACCTGGTCAGTTGCTCCTGCTCGGGCCAGGTCAACGAGTTCGAGTTCGAGAAACTCGTCACCACCGCAGTCCACAAGGAGCAGAAGCGCCTGCAGATCTTCAACCGCACCGGCGCCGGCGCGGACCACCCGACGCTCTCCAACTACCCCGAGTCCCGCTACCTCAAGGTCATCTGGGGCAGGATAATCTAAAGGACCGCGCGACGCTGTCGCGCATCGTCTCGCGGGACAAGCCGGCAATACATCCGACTGTCGCCAAAAGTTGGAAATGCATTGCCGCACGCCGGACCGATCCGACGCCGGAGGCGTCAAATGATGGTAGCCGGGGGTCGAGTCCGCGCAGCGGAAGACCACCCCCGGAATCCGTGGGGACAAGGAGCAGCACCCCGGCAGGGGTGCCAAGTTCGGGGCTCGCCGAATCCGGGTGATTGCAAGCAACGGTCTGCATGGCATGCCTCCGGCATGCGGAATTCCGGGGAACCGCAACCCGGTGGTGTCGCTCGTGCCTCGCTCAACCACCGGCTACCACCATCAGACGCCTCTGGCGTCCGGAAAACATCTTTGGAGCTCGCTGGCGGACTCAACTTCCCTAACCACTACTGTAAGACTCTCCCGCAAGCACCCCATGGGGCACAGCGCAACAGCCGTCGCGCGGTCCTTGTCAAAAGAACCAGGTGAAGCTCGCGCGGAGCGTACGGGGCTCGGTGGGATGAAGGTGGATGTCGTCGATGCCCGCCGCCGGTTCACCCGGGAGACGGGAGGTGTAGTAGTACGCGATGTCGTTGTCGGCACGGTCGAGGAGGTTGAGGCAGTCGAGGGCCAGCTCGCAATTCTCCCAGCGGTAGCCGACTCGGGCGTTGACCTGGAACGATTCCTCCGACTTCACCGATCCGTCCGGCGCAAGCGGCCGGGGCGAGAAATAGCGGGTGCGCAGGGCCCCGAACCATCCCCGATCGCCGCCCAGCGTCAGCCCGGTGGAGAGGACCACCGGCACCTGATTCTCGATCATCGGGCCGCCCGGCAGGTAGATGTCGTCGTAGCGTCCTTCGGACCAGGCAAACTCGGCATCGAAGGTGAACCAGTCGTTCGGACGCCAGTAGGCGGCGAGTTCGATGCCGTAGCGGGTGGTATCCGGGCCAGCATCGACGTTGCCGGCGTCGCCGACGTAGAGCAGTTCCGAATCGTTGTGCAGCCACCAGATTGCGGCGGTGGTCGTGAAGCAGTCGGTCCACTGGGTGCGGGTACCGATTTCCGCACCCCAGGTGCGGACCAGCGGATCGACCGGAGCGACGGGCGTAACGCCGTCGTTCGGGTCGATGCGGGTGAAGATGCCACGCGCGTCGTTCGAGTGGAAGCCACCGCCGAGATTCAGATAATACTCGGTGTCGTGCCAGGGGCCGAAGATCAGGTTGAGCTTGGGAACGACAATGCCATCCCACTGATCGCCGCTGTTCACGGCGAGGTCGCTCTCGACATCGAAGTAGAACAGGTCGCCCCGCAGCCCGGCCTGCGTCCGGAACCAGTCGTTCCACACGGTTTCGGCACCGGCGAAGATCGAGTAGTTGCCGGTGAAAACGTCGTCCTCGCGAACCGGGTTGACATCGAGACGGTTGCGGGTCCGCGCGAGTTCGAGATCCCAGATCAAGTCGTTGCGGCTCTGGAAGCCGACCGTGTAGTCGGTATCCGCGCCGAACAGCTTGCGGTCCTCGAAGGTGGCGGAGATCTCCCCGCCGAAGAAGAGGCGCTGGTCGGACTGACGGAACTGGTCGCCGTTTACCGGATCGTCGAGGAAGTAGGTGAAGTTCGAGTAGAGGTCGAGGTCGTAGTAGCCGACGTAGGCGTTGGCCCGCCAGAGGATGTCGTCGCTGCGGCGGCCCCAGTTCATCGAGAGCGAGTAGCGTTGTGAATCGCCACCGACGGTCGGATCGATGAAACCGAGCCGGTCGATGAGACCTTGATAGATCGCGCGCTCGGGCACCTGGTCGGTGGAAGTCCATTCGCCGTGGGAGGCCAGCAGGGTGAAGTTGAGGAAATTCTCATCGTCGCCGGTGTGCCAGCGGATGATCCCGTTGTAGCGGTGCGAGTCGCCGTCGAGCACCCAGGGACCGTCGTAGAACTGCGCCTCGCCGCCGTAGGTGAGAACGCCGCCGCCGGCCTCGACCGAGTGCCCGAACACGGCGCGGTAGAAGGCGTCCTCCCCGAGCGTGAACTGGGCGAAACCGCGTTCAAGCCGGTTGACCAGCGAGAACTCGGCGGCACCGGCGGTCGTGAGGTCACCGAGACGGGCGTCGAAGGGCCCCTTCTGGTAGTCGAGACGCTCGACGAACTCGGGAATCAGGAAGTTGATGTCGGCATAGCCCTGGCCGTGGCCGTGGGCACGGTAGTTGGCCGGCATGCCGTCGACAAAGAGTCCGAAATCGGTGCCGTGGTCGAGGTTGTAGCCGCGGACGAAATACTGATTGGCCTTGCCGTCGCCGGAGTGCTGGGTGGCAATGAGGCCGGGCACGACTTCGAGCAACTCGCCGCGGCGGAGATAGGGGCGATCGAGCAGTTCCCTGCGGTCGGACTGGCCCTTCGACGCGGTCAGCGCCTCACCGATCAGATTCTCGGCCTTGCCGGTGACGACCAGCGCATCCAGGGAACCGATGACGCTGTCTTCGATATCGTCAGCGAGGCAGGGAAAGGCGGGCGCAAGGGCCAGCGACGCAAGCAGGCGGGATGAAAGTTTCACACCAGGTGAAACGGAGATTTCCCCGCAATCCCACGGAAAAACTTCAACCTGGATTCAGAGACCGGAACCGCAGATTGCGCAGATTACGCAGAAAATCGATGAGCTGGATGAAACCGGGGAATCCCTCTCCAAGGCACATCACCCCCACTCTTCCAAAATCCCCTCAATCTGCGCAATCTGCGGTTCGTTGTTTTCCATTTCAACTTCAGGGATTCCCCCAAATCCCCAGCTTCCGCCCGGCATGCGGACGGGCCGCCGGCCCAGCTGCTACCCGGGGTTCCGTTTCCACCATTCGGCGAGGAGCCGGCGGGCCCGGTAAAGGCGCCCCTCCACCGCCCGGGTGCTGCATTTCATGATGGCCGCGCACTCGGCATGACTCAGGCCTTCCAGGCTGGAAAGCACGATCGCCTGATAGAGACGGGGTGGAAGCGCCGCCAGTCCCCGGGTGAGCCTGGCCAGATCGGCCGCACCCATCACCGCCTCGTCGGGGCGCGCATCCCGGCAGGCCAACTCAATTCCATCGAGGGGCATCGTCGGGCGGCGGCGGCGCAGCCGGTCCCGGCAGAGATTCAGCGCGATCCGGTGGAGCCAGGTGGACAGGCGTGCCCGGGGCGAAAAGCGCGGCAGAGCCCGATAGGCCCGGACGAAGGTGTCCTGGCATGCCTCGCGCGCATCCTCCTCGTCGCCAAGGCAGTGGTAGCACAGCCGATGGACGCGCTGCTGATGGCGCTCGACGAGATCGCGGAAGGCTTCGTCGTCTCCGCCCCGGGCCGCCTTGATCGTGGCCGCCTCGGTGCGCTCATCCTCACGTCTGCCGACAGGGAGGGTCGCGTTGTCAGGGATGGAGGAGTCGATCATGGGTCCACTGGCGCAGCTTCTCGGCCTGCTCGGGATCGAGCTGCTCCTTCATCTCGAAAAAGTGGTCGAGGGTCAGATGCTGGAGTTCTCCCTGCGCCTTGTGAAGTTGCTCGAGCGCCTCCGCGATCGCGGGTGAATCCGCATCGTCGGATCGAATCGCCGCCGCGAGGGCGCGCTCGGCCTCGGCGATCTCCCCGAGCAGGACTTCCTGCCTTGCGGCAAACCGACTCTCGGCCGATTCGAGCGCTTCCTGCTGGGCGGGCGACAGGACGAGGTGCTGATGCATCCACTGGTGAAAATCGGCTTCCGGGTCGTCCTGCGGGTGGAACCAATGCAGGACGACGAGGCTCGTGCCGGCTGCCAGCAACACCGTGGCAAGTGCCCAAAGAAAAACAGCCGTCGCGCGCTTCACCGGGAAACAATGGGCAGTTCGGCGGGAAAGACCGCCGGTGGCTCCGTCGCTGACGGCTTCTGGAAGTTCTGGGACCACACCACGATCATGGCGGCGGAGGCCACCGAAGCGATGGCGGTGATCCCGATGCCGAAACCGGTCAGGATGAGGGGAGTGCGCCGCGCCTCCTCCCGGGCGAGGGTCACGACCCGGTCGGCAAAGCCGCTCGGCAAGGGCGCGGGCCAGCGCGACCGCGCACGCTCCAAAACATCATCAACCCCATCCGGCATGGCCAGAGACATACCTTCCCCCGGTGCCGGTTCAAGAATCAAGAGGCGGTTTCCCCATCCACGCCCCCCACCCCCGCCCCGCCGGGCCAAGGCGGTGCCGATCCGCAGGTACGCAAAAAGGCCCCCCACCAGTTTCCCGGTGAGGGGCCTCATGCCGGACCTTTCGGTCCATCCCTTTCTCCCACGTGAGAGTGGAAAAGAAGGAGGGGTTTGGGAGTTCGCCACGCTCTCTTTCCCCGGTTGACTGACATTTGGCGCCCGATTCCACCCGTCGAGTGTCATCGGCTGTCAGTTCCCCGACGCCGCGTCATGCCTGCGAAGGACGATTCGCCTGCCTTTCCGGCTCCGCGGCGGAGCCGGCCGACGGTGTCGCCACCACCGGCTTGTTGGGTGAGACTTCTTGGCCCGACTCCCTCACGTCTGCCGACGTGTCGGTCTTCGGACCCATGAAGGATCAACTCCGCTGAGAACGGTGTCATTCCCCCTTTTGGTTTGTCCCAGGTCGGCATCCCAGCCGCGGGCGGCACGGGATCGTTTGCCTTGGACGACGGGTCTTGTCTCTTACCCCTCACATTGCGTTCCTTTTCTCAGACGGACGATTCCGTTCCCGGAACCTCCCGTTCTTTCGGACCTTATCGTCCCTCCCGCGGTCATCGCCTTGCCAGGCGCCTTCCATCGAGTGGTCTCAGTCCGCGATGAGTGGTTCCCTTTTCGTCCCTCCCGGTTGCGACACCGGGCGGATTGTGCGGCCCTTCGCTGATCGTCCATTGGCCGCGGGATCCTTTCCCACCACACTGGCTCACAGTAGCAATGATCGGTCTTGGACCGACTGTGTCCGCCTCCATTCCTCCACAACTCGGAGGTCCGGTGCGTGACTCGGTTTCGCGACAGCTTGTGCGGAATCCATTTCGGTCCGGCCGGACCCATTCCGCGTCGCTCACCGCCTCATTTCCCGGTCGCTTGCACGCGGAGCGGTGCGACCCGCCCCGGGGAAATGGGTGACATTGGCCTCGGACCATCCACGATTCGAAAATCCGGTGGTATCCAAGGGGCCGGGAACGCCAGTTCATCCCGACCATTTGCCGGACTTTCGCCCGGCCTCATCCTGGATCCGCTTCCCGCCCCGAAGGGCTCTCCACGCATCCCGTTCTGTCAAAGATCGTTGTTCCGTTCGGAACGCTAAAGACTAAATCAGAGGGCCACTGATCCGTCAACATAAAATCGGCATAAAAAGTTGATTCTTAGCATGTTGTGAATATCCTGCGAATAACTCGAGCGCCTCATCTAAGAACCAGTGAGTTATGACGAACCAGACTTGTTCACACCTCCCGGCACGGGACTCACACCGCGAAAAAACACCGAGGAATGCGAGCATTCACGTGCCCATTTCGCGAAGTTTCCGCCATTCATCGATCAGGCTGGAATCCACTTGTCTAACCGTCTTTTCTAACATGTCGCATGCCGTGTCGATCTCGACCGTCCGCAAGGCGGGAGGCACGGTCTGATCGAGCACCTTGAAAATCTCCGACAGGTACCGCAGCAGGACGCCTTCGCTGCGCTCGAGTCCGTAGCGCTTCACGTAGTCCTCGAAGCTCTCGTGCCGCTCGACCATTTCCCTGGCCACCGACTTCGGGCGCACGCCGGCCTCCTTTGCCCACGGGTGCTTCACGACGAAGGCGTTGTAGGTCGCGTAAATGAACTCCTTGCCAGGCTTCGGATGCTCGACCTCCATCAGCCGCTCCATCCGCTCCTCATACTCGACGCCCTCGGCCTTCATCTCGGCGACCAACTCGTCCTTCGCCCGGTCCACCTGCTTGCGCAGCACGGCTCCAGGATCCTCAACGATCGCCTCAACCAGGGACAACACGTTCAAGGCGTAGTCGCCATCCTCCGGATCGAGCTGCGGCAGGGTCTCCAGCAGATAGAGCCCGAGCGTCTGGTGCATCGAGAAGTCATCCGGCAGGCGGTCCTGCAGGAGCACCTTCGCCGGACCGGTCCGCTCGCCTGCCGGGATGATCTCCAGCACCCTGCCCTCCACCAGCGCCCGGAAAAGCTCGAAGCCGCGACGGCGCAGCGCCGCCTTGCCCGACTCCGTCTCGTGGCAGTCGCGCACCAGTTTTCTCACGGCGGCACAGCCGTCCTCATCCTCGCGCGAAAGCATCTGCAGCAGCAGGCCATGGCTCATGCGGAACGAGGAGCGCAGGGCCTCAGGGGGCGATTCCTGAAGCTTGATGAAGGTCTTGTCGTCCCAGTTCACGAAGCCCTTCTCCGGCGGGCGCTTCTTCACCGCCCGGCTCTTCTTGCCCTTCGCCGCGGCCTTCTCCTCGGCCTTGAGGTTCTCGATCACGTGCTCCGGTGCCTGCGCGATCACATAGCCGATGTCGTCGAATCCCCGGCGCCCCGCCCTGCCGCAGATCTGCTTGAAGTCGCGCACGCTCAGAATTGCCGTACTGCTTCCGCCGTACTTGAAGAGCTGTGTGAAGAGCACGGTGCGGATCGGCACGTTGACCCCCACCCCGAGCGTGTCCGTGCCGCAGATCACCTTCAGCAGGCCTCCCTGGGCCAACTTCTCGACCAGCACCCGGTACTTGGGAAGCAAGCCGGCGTGGTGGATGCCGAGGCCGTGCCGCAGCAGCTTCTTGAGGTCCTTTCCGTACGGGCTCTTGAAATCGGCATCCTCGAGCTGCTCCGCGATCCGCTCCTTCTCCTCCTTCGAGCAGAAGTTCCGGCTCATCAGGTTCTGCGCCGTCCGTGCGCAGCCGAGCTGGGTGAAATGCACGAGGTAGATCGGCGCCTTCCCGGACTCGACCAGCTCCTCGATCTTCTCCTCGAGCTGGGTCGTGCTGTATTCGAACTCCAGCGGCACAGGTCGATCCTCCGACCTGACCAGCACGGTCGGCGCCCCGTTGAGGCGGCTC
The DNA here is from genome assembly GCF_044385805.1 of Haloferula sp. A504. Classification (NCBI taxonomy): domain Bacteria; kingdom Pseudomonadati; phylum Verrucomicrobiota; class Verrucomicrobiia; order Verrucomicrobiales; family Verrucomicrobiaceae; genus Haloferula; species Haloferula sp. A504. Next base: position 18,614 of record NZ_JBISBU010000064.1, on the reverse strand, counting down.
AGTTCCTTCTCGAAAAACGAGGTCTCACCCAGGGTGGCCGACATCAGGAGGAAGCGCGCCTGGGACAGGGTCAGCAGCGGCACCTGCCAGGCGATCCCGCGGTCCGGATCCGAGTAGTAGTGGAACTCGTCCATCACCACGTCGTCCACCTCCGCCGCCGCCCCCTCGCGCAGGGCGAGGTTCGAGAGGATCTCCGCCGTGCAGCAGATCACGGGGGCCGACGCATTGACCGTCGCGTCGCCGGTGATCATCCCCACCCTTTCGGCACCGAAGGTCCGGCACAGCGACAGGAACTTCTCGTTGGCCAGCGCCTTGATCGGCACCGTGTAGTAGCAGCGACGCCTCTTGCAGATCGCCCGAAACTGCAGCGCCAGGGCCACCAGCGACTTCCCCGAGCCGGTCGGCGTGTTGAGGATCACATTCTTGCCACCGAACAGCTCGAGGATCGCGGCTTCCTGGTGGTCGTAGGGTTCGATTCCCGACTCGATCACCCAGTCGAGAAAAACTCCGAGAATCCCGTCGTCGGAGTCGGGATCGGCAACCTTGGCGGCGTCAAGCTCGGGCATCGGCCCGGACCCTGAACCATGACCCCGCCGATGCAAGATCGACCGGGTTCTTGTCATCGTTGCGGCCCGCGCCTGCCGATGACCGGGATGCCGCTTGCAATCGGCATCGTCGGTGCTTTGCTCTCGTCGACTGCAGGTCACGGCACGTCGATGGAAACTTGGAAGACATGGCTGAAAGCAACCGGCGCGCTCATCACGGCGGTGGTTCTTCTCCAGTGGATCGTGCTTCCGGCCTGTCCCTGCCAACTCCGCGCAATGTTTGCGCTGACTCTCAAGAGCGTGGCTGAAACCCCGGGGGGATTCAGGAACGCTCCCGGCCCCGATCAACTGGCCCAGCACGGGCCGCGGAAATCCTGCTCTTGCTCCGACCACGCGGCAGAGCCATTCCACGCGGCTTCATCCGAGGTCAACGCGCCGGTCGTGGTGATGGCCCCGATTGCCGGCGACAGACTGTGCCACGCACCACTGCTGCGCCTGGAGGGCATCTCCCGGCCCACTTCGGGCACCGACCCGCCGGGCGGTGGAGTCCGCCTTCACCTGCGCCTGCAGGTTCTTCTGGTCTGATGATGGAACGGGCGACCCCGCCGGCGGCTTGAGGCTGCCGTGATCGGTGCGCCCGTCTTCCGCGGCCGCCCGTCTTTTTGCGGGTGGCTTCCACCATGCCTCCGGGCGGCTTGATGCCCGGGTTGCTCCTTCACCCCTTTCCATCGTCATGACTTTCAAAATGAATACATCCACCTGGCTTCTCGCTCTGCTGCTTCCGGCCTGCCAGGGGCCGGACTCCCCATCGGCGGCGGGTTCCGACCCCTCGCCATCGATCCAGGCCGCCAGCGGCCCCAAAACCCCGGCCCAAGTGCCCGCCGAGGTCTCGTTGGAAGACGTGTGCTCCCTCGCCCTCAAGCACCATCCGGATCTACGTCGCTTCCCGTACGACGACCGTGCGGCCGACGCGCGCCGGCTGATCGCCGGGCGCCCGCCCAACCCCTCGGTATCGCTGGAGCTCGAGGATTTCGCCGGCAACGGCGTTTATTCCGGCACCCGCTCGGCCATCTACACCGCGACGCTGGTGCAGTTGCTGGAGACCGGCGGCAAGCGTGGTGCGCGGGCCGCCGAGGCCGGGGCGGCGCAGGCCCGGCTGCGGGCCGACTACGAGACGCGCCGCCGCGAGGTGCTCGAACAGGCGTCGCAGGACTTCGTCGAGGCACTCGCGGAGAAGGAATCGCTGGCGCTCGCCGAGCGCGAACTCGAGCTGGCCGAAAGCGGCCTGCAAAGCGTCGGGTCCCAGGTCGAAGCCGGCCGGGCGACCGAGTCGCAACGCAAGCTGGCGGCGATGGCGGTCACCCAGGCCAAGCTCGAGGTGCGCAGCTCGCGGCGAGGCTTCGAGCGGTCGCTGGCACGACTGGCGGCGCTGTGGGGCGGCGGCTCGAAACCGTCGCGTGTGCGCGGCCTGCTGACACCGCCGCCGAAGGGCCTGCCGTCGCGCGCACAACTGGCGGGAGCCCTCGAGTCGCATCCCGAGGTGGCCGCCGCCCGGCGCCGCGAGGACGAAGCCCAGGCCCGCGTGAAGCTGGCCCGGGCCGGACGCTATCCGGACGTCGAGGTCGGCCTCGGCGCGCGCCACGACCGGGCCAGCGGCGACGACGCGCTGGTGCTGGGCGCCAGCGTGCCGCTGCCATTGATCGAGACCGGCCGCGACGGGGTAAAGGCGGCCGAGGCCGAGGCCGCTTCGGCGGCGCTCGCAATCGAGTCGGCACGGCTCGACCTGCAGCGGCGCTTTGAATCCGCGTGGGCCGCCTTCGCCGACGGCCACGATGCCGCGGTGACCGCGGAAAACGAACTCCTGCCCGGTGCCCGCGAGGTCTTTTCCAGCATCGACGAGTCCTACCGACTGGGCCGCACCGGCTTCCTCGAGTGGCTCGAGGCGGGGCGTCAGCTCGCCGCCGCCAACCGCCGCTGGCTCGAGGCCCGCCGCGATTATCAACAGGCCGCCGCCACCCTTCAGGCGCTGACCGGCCAATCCCTCTAACCATTCCCGTTCCGCCATGAAAATCATCCCACTTCCATTCCTGATCCTCCCCACCCTCGCCGGTGCCGCACTGGATTCCGTAACCCTGCCCGAGGGCGCCGTCGAGCGCCTCGGCCTCGGCATCGAAGAACTGCAACTCGCGCCGGTCTCCGACCCGGTGACGGCCACCGGCCAGATCATCCTCGATCCGCTGGCGACCGCCGTGGTCGCCTCGCCGGTGAGCGGCCGGGTCGAGACCGACACCCTGCGCCGCGGAGCACGGGTCGAGAAGGGCCAGGCCCTGCTCACCCTCCGCAGCGCCGAACGCGCCGCGGCGATCACCACCTACCTCGACGCCGAGCAGCGCCTGCGTTTCGCACGCGACGCCTATGAAAGGGAGCGCGACCTCGAGAAGCGCAAGCTGACCACCACCGAGGCCCTGCGCGAGCGCGACCTCGAGATGGCCCGCGCCCGCACCGCGCACCTTTCCGCGATCCAGGAAATGCACCTGCTCGGGATCTCCGAAAGGAAGCTGCACGACATGATCGACGAGGAACCGGTGCGCCTCGACCTCAGCGAGCACGTGGTCACGGCTCCGATCAGCGGCATGATCATCGACAAGACGACCACCCCGGGTGCCCCGGTCGAGCGGAATGTCGAGTTGCTGACCATTGCCTCGCTCGATCACCTGCTGGTGCGTTTCCAGGTGCCGCTGCGGGGGGTGGCGCGGGTGAAGGAGGACCGCCCGGTGCGGTTCCGGGCCATCGTCGGCGGCGCCGGCGAAGGCACCGCCACGACCATCGGACTGCTGCCCTCGGCCGATGCCGAGACGCTGTCCGCCACCGCCGCGGCCCGGCTCGAGAATCCCGAGGGCAAATGGATCGCCGGCACGCCGGTCGAGATCCTCCTCGATGACCCCGGGGCCCCCGAGTTGCCCGCGGTGCCGGTCGGCGCGGTGGTCGAAATCGACGGTCGCACCTGCGTGTTCGTCGCCGAAGGCGGACCGGTCTTCCGCCCGCATCCGGTCGAAGTAGTCGCCGAAAGCGGGGAACGCCTCGGCCTGAAGGGCATCGCCACCGACGGCACCCGCGTCGTCACCCGCGGCGCCGCGCTGCTGCTGGCAGCCTGGGAGGAAACGCACGCCGCCGAGTAACCCCGAACCCGAGAGTCATCATGCTTTCCCGATTCGTTCAGGCCGCGCTGTCCAGCCGGCTGCTGGTCATCATCCTCACGCTGCTGCTCGTCGGCCTCGGCTGGCGCGCCTTCCGGGTGCTGCCGATCGACGCCTTTCCCGACATCACCACGACCCAGGTCCAGGTGATCGTGAAAGCCCCGGGCATGACGCCCGAGGAGGTCGAGCAGCGCATCACCCATCCGCTCGAAACCGAGATCCGCGGGATCCCGAACCAGACCGTGCTGCGCTCGACGACCAAGTACGCGCTGGCGGCGATCACCATCGACTTCACCGACGACACCGACGTCTACTGGGCGCGGCAGCAGGTCAGCGAGCGCATCGCGCAGGTGCTGGCCGGGCTGCCCGACCAGGTCGAGGGCGGCCTGGCCCCGATCACCACCCCGCTCAGCGAGGCCTACATGTTCCTCGTCGAGAGCGACCAGCGCGACAACCGCGAGTTGCGCGGCCTGCTCGACTGGTCGATCCGCCCGCGGCTGCTGTCGATCCCCGGCGTCGCCGACGTCAATGCGCTCGGCGGCGAGGTGCGCACCATCCTGGTAGAGCCGCGACCCGACGCGCTGGCCGGCTACGACCTGACCCACGCCGATGTCGCCCGGGTGCTGATGGAAAACAACGCCAACGCCGGCGGTGGCAACGTGATCCGCAACGGCGGCGTCTATCTGCTGACCACCGACGGGCGGCTGCACAGCGAGAACGACGTGTCCGGGCTCACACTGACCAGTCGCAACGGTCAGCCGATCCACCTCCACGACGTCGCCGACGTTCGCATTTCCCGCCTCACCCGCTTCGGCGCGGTGACGGCGGACGGCCAGGGCGAGGCGGTCGAGGGCATCGTGCTCACCCGTCGCGGGGCGAACACCCGCGAGACGGTGCAGGCGGTGAAGGAACGGATGGAGGCGATCAAGGCAAGCCTTCCCGGCGACGTCCGCATCACGCCCTTCTACGACCGATCCGAACTGATCGAAACCGCGACCTCCGGCGTGACCACGGCGCTGCTCCAGGGCGTGGTGCTGGTATTGGTGGTCCTCGGCCTCTTCCTTTTCAACGTCCGCAGCGCGCTGACCGCCGGGGTGATCCTGCCACTCACCGTGCTCGGAGCCTTCTTCGTCATGGAGCGCGTCGGCCTCACCGCCAACCTGATGTCGCTCGGCGGCATCGCGATCGCGATCGGCATCCTGGTCGACTCGGCGGTGGTGATGGTCGAGAACATCGACACCGAACTGAAGAAGTCGGACGCCGGCCACCGCATTGCCATCCTCCGCCGGGCGGCGGGCGAGATGGCGGTGCCCATCCTTTCCGGGGTGGTCATCATCATCATCTCGCTGGCCCCGATCATGAGCCTCACCGGGATCGAGGGGAAACTGTTCCGTCCGCTGGCGCTGACGGTCGGCATCTCGCTGCTGGTCTCGTTGCTGCTCAGTCTTACGGCAATTCCCGTACTTGCGAGCATCCTGATGAAGGGTGGTGCCGGGCGCAGCCCGGTCGTCGCCTTTCTGATGAAGATCTACCAACCCCTGCTGGGGATCTTCCTCAAGCGCCGTGGGATCGCCGGTCTGGCGGCAGTGGCGCTGCTCGGCGCCAGCCTGTGGGTTGCCTCGCGCACCGGCCGGGAGTTCCTGCCGCGGCTGGAGGAGGGCACGATCGTGCTGCAGTTCGAAAAGATCCCGTCGATCCCGCTGCAGGAGTCGCTGGAGATCGACGATCGGATCGCCGCCGACCTGATGAAATTCCCGGAAATCACCGGAGTCGTCTCGCGGGTCGGGTCCGACGAACTGCGGCTCGACCCGATGGGCCTCAACGAGACCGACTGTTTCCTCGTCACCAAGCCCATCGACGAATGGCCGGATCCCGACCCGGCGGCCCTGGAGAAGAAGATCCGCGAGGTGCTGGCGAAGTATCCGGGCGTGGTCAGCGGCTTCACGCAGCCGATCGACATGCGGGTCTCGGAAATGATCTCCGGCGTGACCTCGGCGGTGGCGATCCGGCTCAGCGGGAGCGAACTCGCGATGCTGGAAACGCTTTCCTCGAGCATCGAGGAAGTCGTGCGCGAAACGCCCGGCGCGCTCGACGTCGCGCGCACGCCGCTCAGCGGCCAGCGCTACCTGAAGGTGGTCATGCGCCACGACGCGCTGGCGCGGGCCGGGATCGAACCGGCGGCGGTCAACGACCTGATCTCGCGCGCCGTCGGCGGCGAGGTGGTGACCGAGGTCATCGAGGGCATCCGGCGGATCCCGGTGCTGATGCGTTTTCCCGAATCAACGCGCAAGGATCCGGCCGCGCTCGGCGCGCTGACGGTGCGCAACGCCGCCGGCCACCCGGTGCCGCTGGCCGACCTCGCCGAGATCCTCGAGGAGGACGGCCCGAGCCAGATCGGCCGCGAGGACGCCGAGCGGATGATCGTGATCGAGTCGAACGTCGAGGGCCGCGACGTGGTCGGCTTCGTCAACGACCTGCGCCAGCGCATCACCGAAGCCGTTCCGCTGCCCGAGGGCTACCGGCTCGAATTCGGTGGTCAGTTCGAGAACGAAGCCCGGGCCGGCAAGCGGCTGGCGCTGGTGGTCCCGGCGGCCCTGCTGGCGATTTTCCTGATCCTCTACTCGACCTTCGGCAACATCCGCCAGGCGCTGCTGATCCTGCTCAACGTGCCCTTCGCGCTGATCGGTGGGATCCTTGCGCTGGCGCTGGCCGGCTACTATCTCTCGGTGCCGGCCTCGCTCGGCTTTGTCGCGCTGCTCGGCACCGCGGTGATGAACGGCGTGGTGTTGATCAGCTACCTCAACCAACTCCGCGAACAGGAGGGCATGGACATCGAGGAAGCCGCCCGGGCCGGGGCCGAAAGGCGTTTCCGCCCGGTGATGATGACCGCGCTGCTGACCGTGATCGGCCTGGTGCCGCTGCTGCTGGCGAGCGGTCCGGGGTCGGAAATCCAGAAGCCGCTGGCGGTGGTCGTCATCGGCGGCACCGCGACCTCGACCGCACTGACCCTGCTGCTGCTGCCGGCCATCTATGCCAGCCTCGAGGGACGCTTCGCGAAATGGCGGCGTGATTGACCCCGGCACCGGGAGGATCTATCGCTCCCGCCATGGAATTCACCAACGTCACCGCCCAGGCCGCCGGCAACGTCTATTTCGACGGCAAGGTCATCTCCCACACCATCATCACCGCCGACGGTGCCCGCAAGACCCTCGGGGTGATCCTGCCCGGCACCTACCACTTCGGCACCGATGCGCCGGAGCGGATGGAGATCGTCGCCGGTGCGTGCAGCCACGTGCTGGATGGCTCGGACGAATTGATCGCCACCGCCGCCGGTTCGGCCTTCGAGGTTCCCGGCAAGTCGGGCTTCACCATCACCGTCGAGGGCGGGCCCTGCCACTACGTGTGTAGTTTTCTGTAAAGGACCGCCGATCTCCGAATCGGCATTCTTCGGGCTACCCGCCTGGAGCTCGAAAGATCTGTTCGATCCGAGCAGCCCCGTCGGGGCTCAGCAGCAGTAACATCCTGAGCTGCGCAGGATGCATCCCAAGCACCTGTTTTCGCACGTGTGTGGCTTCCCTTTCTTTCCACGCAAGCCTGGAAATGCCGGGTTCCGCCCCGGGATAACCCTGCTCATCAAGAAGTGGAAAGACCGCCCCTCCTTTGCCCAACAGACCAGGAGCCTCGCCTGTTGAGAAATCGCCAAAATCATCTTTAGGCTCACGGTCAAAGGAACGGCACGCACTTGCCAGTGACAACCAACTCTGTGCTTGATCCTCCAGCATCGGGGAATCGCTCTCCCGCATACTCTCCAACATCGGCAACCATGTGATCGCTCGCTGATCTTCGGTCAAACTGCATAGATTCCAAGGGGCGTAAGCTTCATCCTTCAGCCAGCGATTGGCATCCACGAGATCCAAGATGGGACCGTAGGAAGTGATCTGGTAGCGCTTGCCTTCGTGAACGAACTCGCCGCTCGCATTGTCGACCGCAGTCCGAAAACGATGGAAGGCCTGCTGGCTCAACGCCTTCAGCGAAGCTTCGGCCTGCGTCACCTGCTGGTCAGTCAGCCCGAAACCTTCTTCCAAGCTCGCGAGATACCAGCGGTTCAACCGCTTCCTCTGCAGTTCGTATTCTGCAGCGGGCGCGGTGCCGGGATCGTGGTCGAGGCCTAGATTCTGAAACTCGGAGATGATCCAAAGGACCTCGACTTTTGTCATACCCTCACGGATCCGTGCGACATAAGTCTCGGGAGTTGCTGGCGTTCCGGACCCTTTTTGACGCGAATCAGTCTCTCCCGGGTTCGAGCGAACGCGCTGAGCGTTGTCCCTCGCGGATGAGGAAGACTCTCGGTCAGCCTCGTTACGCCAGACCAAGAGACCCGCGGCCAACACCATGAGCAGTAGCCCACAGCTCTGATACCCTCGCCTGTTCAACGACGACACTTTACTCAAGCTACGCGTCCGAAGGCGATTCGATTCCACCCATTGCTGCTGACGAACTGGGCTCGATTGCGTTGCCAGCTCAAGATGCCGATTCGGAGATCGGCGGTCCTACCCGAAAAGTGGAGGGCGGAGTCGGTGCCCCCCGGCCCGTGCTCCGCCCTCATTTTTCCTCTCCTAAGGGAAATCTTCAGGCATCGAGACGCAGCGCCGCCTTCTGCGCGGCGCTCTTGGCATCGCCCTTCGCCCCGCCATCGCCTCCCGCCTCGGTGAGACGCATGCCGACGCGCTTCGAAACGCCGAACTCTTCCATCGTGACGCCATACATCACGTCGACGCGGCTCATGGTGCGCTTCGAGTGGGTCACGATGATGAACTGCGAGCGATCGACGAAGCGGTCGAGCACCTTCACGAAGCGGCCGATGTTCGACTCGTCGAGCGGTGCGTCGAGCTCGTCGAGCACACAGAACGGACTGGGCTTGATCATGTAGATCGAGAACAGCAGCGCGACCGCGGTCATCGAGCGCTCGCCACCGGAGAGGAGCGCGATCGACTGGAGTTTCTTGCCGGGCGGCTTGGCGACCACCTCGATCCCCGACTCCAGCGGGTCGCTCTCGTCGATCAGTTCGAGGTCGGCCTTGCCCTGCTCGCCGAAGAGTTCCTTGAACATGTCGCGGAAGTTCTTGCGGACCTGGGCAAAGGTCTCGCTGAAGCGGCGCTGGGTTTCGACGTTGATCTTCTCGATCACCTCGAGCAGCTCGGCCTTCGAGGAAACGAGGTCCTCGTAGTTGTTGCGCACGTCGTTGTGGCGCTCTTCGAGCTCCTCGAATTCCTCGATCGCGTCGACGTTCACCGGCCCCATCGAATCCAGGCGGCGCTTCAGATCGCCGACGCAGGCCTCGACAAATTCCCAATCCGGCTCGCCCTCGATCTCGGGCGGCAGTTCGACCGCTTCGTCGGTGCCGTCGACCACCATCACGGGCGCCTCCTCGTCGTCGCCCTCTTCGCGGGCTTCGACCAGGCGTGAGCGCCCGCGACCGGCTCCCTTCTTCTGGGAATCGATGCAGGTCAGCAGGGCGTGGGCATCCGGCTCGAAGGCGGCGAGCTCGACGTTGTGGCGCTCAAGGACGGCGTTGGCCAGGTTCTCCAGGCGCAGCTCGACCTTGGTCAGCGCGACCTCTTCACGTCCGCGCTGCTCGGCCATTCTGGCATGCTCCTTGCGGGCGCCGGAAAGTGCGGCCTCCGCCGCATCGATCACCTCGAGCAGCTCACCCCGACGGCCGAGACGGGACTCCAGCTCGGCTTCCAAATCCGTGGCCTCGGCCTGATGAGTCTCGATTTCCGTCGCAAGCTCCTCGTTTTCCCTGGCGGCCGAGTCGATGCGCCCGACAAAAGCCTGGATCTCGGTCTCACGCCGGACCGCGATCTCGCGGAGTTCGTTGAGTCGCGCCTCCATCGGCTGCTGCTGCTCTTCCTGGGCCTGCTTCGCCTTGCGCTCCACGGCCAGGGCGGTCCGACTCTCGTTGAGGGCATCCGCCAGCTCGGACTCCTCGCGGTGCGCGCCCTCAAGCTCTCCCTGCAGGCGGCGCTGATCCGCTTCGATGGCCTCGAGCCGCTCGCGGGCGGACTTGAGTTCCGACTCCATGCTGCTGCGCCCCTCGATGGCCGACTTCTCACGGTTCTCCAGTTCGCCTCGCTCCCAGCGCACGTTCTCAAGCTTGCTTTCCACGCCCTCGACCTCGCGCCTGGCGAGCGACTGCTGACCTTCCAGGGTCGAAAGCTCGACCTTGTGCCGCTGGACCCGGTCGCGGGCGGTCTCGAGCGCCTCCTGCCAGCCGGTCACCGCATCCTCAAGTTCGCCGACGCGGTCCCGGGCCGACTTCTCGGCGGCGGTCAGATCGGCGACCTCGGTTTCGAGATCGCGGACCTCGTTCTGGCGCTCCAGCACCGACACGTCGCCCTCGCCCGCGGCGCCGCCACGGATGATGCCCTCGGCACCGATCAGCTCGCCGCAGCGGGTCGCGAAAACGACACCCGGCAGCTCACCGCGGAGCCGCACCGCCGTCGCCACGTCGTCGACCACCAGCACCCGGTCGAGCAAGCGCTCGACCACGCCTTGAACCTTGGGATCGACCTTCACCGCATCGAGCGCCCAGGTCACCGCGCCATCCGGCACGGCTTCCATCTGCGTGCCCCCGCTGGCCTGGACAAAGCTCCGGGGCAGCACGGCGGCGTGCCCCAGCTTCTGCTCGGCAAGGCGCTGGATCAGGGTCTCGGCGATGTCGGTATCGGCAACCAGCACCGCCTGAAGGTGCGAACCCAGCGCGGCTTCCACCGCCCGGGCACATTCGGGCTCGGCCTCGATGAAGCCGGCGAGCACGCCCTCGATGCCCGGCTTGAAACGATCGGGCTCATCGAGGCCTTCCAGCACCTTCCGGGTGCCCGCCTCGAAGCCCTCGCCGCTGTCGACCAGTTGCCGCAGCACCTCCAGCCGCGACGAGCGCCGGGCCAGGGTCTGGTGGGCCTCCGATGCCGCCGTGCGTGCCGCGTCGAGATCGCCCCGACCGTGCTGATACTTCCGCTCGGCGGTCTGGAAGGCTTCCTCCAACTCGGCCGAGCGCGAGGCGTGCTCCTTGAGTCCGGCTTCGATCTCGGCGACCCGCTCGGCCGCCGTCTCCAGCTCGTGATTCAAGCGCTCTTCCTCCTCGGCGAGCTGGCGTGCCCGCTCGCGGCTGGTCTCCAGCTGCGCCTGCGAGCTTTCGATCTTCGCCTGCATCGAGGCGATCATCGTCTGCGTCCGGTTCGACTCGTTGCGGGCCTCGCGCAGCTTGCCTTCCAGGCCCTCGCGATGCTCGCGCGCCGCCCGGGTGCGCTCCTCCTGCCCGGCAATCTGGATCTCCATCTCGGCGATGGTCCGCGCCAGCTGCTCCAGCGCCTCGTTGGCCGCGGTGAAGTCGAACTCCTGCTGCTGCAACTTGTCGCGGGTCGCCTCGATCTCCTCCTTGTTCTGGCCGATCCGGCCTTCGAGCTCGGCCTTGCGCTCGTTGTTGAACGCCATCCGGCCTTCCGCCGCACTCAGGGCGTTGCGGTGCTCGTTGAGCTCCTGGCGCAGCTCGGCCAGCGCGCCTTCGAAATTCCGGGCCGCCTCGCGGGCCTCGGCCACCGCCAACTCCTTCGGCTCCATCTCGCGCTCGAGCTGATCCTCGTTGGCCTCGAGCGAGCGAATGGAAGTCTTCAACTCCTCCAGCTCGGCGCCAAACTCGACGAAACGCTTGTGGGCCAGGTGCGTGTCGAGGATGCGGACGTCGGTCGCCAGCGTCTGGTAGCGCCGCGCCTTCGCCACCTGGCGCTTGAGCGAATTCATCCGCCGCTCCTGCTCGGCCAGCACGTCGCTCACCCGCAGCAGGTTGGCCTCGGTGTACTCGAGCTTGCGCAGCGCATCCTTCTTCTCGCGCTTGTATTTCGTGATGCCGGCCGCCTCCTCGAAGACCGCCCGGCGCTCCTCCGGCTTCGAGGAAAGGATCTGGTCGATCTGACCCTGGGCCATGATCGAGTACGCCGTGCGCCCGATCCCGGTGTCCATGAACAGGTTGTGGATGTCCTTCAGGCGGCACAGCGTGCCGTTGATCCGGTACTCGCCCTTGCCGTCGCGGAAGACGCGGCGGGTGATGGCCACCTCGTTGTAGTCCACACCCAGCGATTCCTCACAGTCGGCCATGGTCAGGGTCACCTCGGCCATGCCGAGCGGCTTGCGCTTCTCGGTGCCGTTGAAAATGACGTCGGCCATCTCGCCGCCGCGCAGGGCCTTGGCGGAGGTTTCACCGAGCACCCAGCGGATCGCGTCGACCACGTTGGATTTGCCGCAGCCGTTCGGACCGACGATGCCGGTCACGCCTTCGTGGAATTCAAAGCGGGTCTTGTCAGCGAAAGATTTGAAGCCGTGGATATCGAGGCACTTGAGATACATGGAGAGGAGGGTTGGAGTTGGAGAGGAAACGGAGCCCGGAGGGATACCCGGACGCTTTCCGCAGCCTAGCGGCTCAGCCGGACTGAGAAAGCCCTGAGCCCACGAAACACGACTTGTGGTATGTTCGCGTGCAATTTGCTACCACATATTGTGCACATCGACACTTAATTCATCTTAACCAATCTGCACAGCCTACCCCACTCCCGGCCAGATTCAAGGCGGTCACACTTGTCGCTTGATTTGTCATACAACTCCGCGTCTTCTCGGCTCATGTCCGACTTTCTGACCGTCTCCCGCGAAGCCCACGACACTCTGGTTTCCAAGCTCTACCAAGCCCGCGGCTTCACCGCCGACGAGTCTGCGGAAGGCGCCCGCCTCGCCGCCGAGGCCGCCCGCCACGGCATCCGGACCCACCACGCGCTGAAGGCACTGCACCTCGACCACCTTTTCGGCTCCGCCACCGGCGGCTGCACGCCGGGAGCGGAAATCGAGGTCGTCGAGTCGCCCTTCAAGGCCAGCGAAACCTGGAATGCCAACCGCAAGCTCGGTCAATCGGTCGCCTACCGCGCCATCGACCGCTGCATCGAGCTTGCCGACGAGTTTGGCATCGGCCAGGTCTCCGTCGACAACGCCTTCCACTACCTGTGGGGTGGCGGCTACGTGATGGAGGCCGCCGAACGCGGCTACATCGCCTACACCAACTGCACCTCGGCACTGGCGGAGGTCGTCCCCTTTGGCGGCAAGTTCCCGACCCTCGGCACCAACCCCCACTCGTGGGGATTTCCTACGACGGATGCCGTAGGTTTCCCCCTGGTCAGCGACTGGGCAACCTCGGTGGTCGCCATGGGCCGCGTGCAGGCGCTCAAGCGCGAGGGCCAGCCACTCCCGCCCAATGCCGCAGTGGACAAGGACGGCAATCCAACGACCGACCCGAACGAGGTCGCGGCCCTGCTCCCCTTCGGTGCGCACAAGGGCTACGCGATGTGCCTGCTCAACGAGCTCTACGGCGCACTGATCGGCGGCTCACTGCCAACCCTTCGCGGCCGCGCCGCCCAGGCTCCCGAGGGCGAGAAGACCACCACCGCCTTCTACTTCCAGGTCATCCATCCCGACGCGATTTCCGGCAGCGCCTTCGCCAAGGGCCGCGACCAGATGGAGAACCTCAAGCAGGTGCTCGCCGACATCTTCGGCCACGGCAACGAGGGCTGCATCCTCCCCGGCCAGTTCGAGGCCGAGGCCCGCCAGCGTTCCGACGCCGCCGGCGGTCTCCACTTCACCGCCGCCGAGATCGCCGAGTTCAACGAACTCGCCGCCGAGATCGGTGCGCCCGGGTTGGAGGCGATGTGATTTCGGAGGATCGACGTTCCTGTCACTCCGCCAGCGGTTCGTGGAAGGATGGAACTCGACGGGATTTTTTGGATCCTCGCTCTTGAACGGGGCGGTCGGTGGCTCCGCGGATGCCGAGTCAGACGAACCGACGATGACCAGGAAGACCAGGCCTGCCCACAGGTGCGCCGAGAGCGACTTCATGGACACTTCTCACGAATGTCGGCGGTTCATGCAATGGCTGATGGAAATGTCCCACGCACTTCAGCCACCGTCCGCGACCACGCGAACAAAGAGCGTCGTGTTGGTCAGGAGACCGGCGTCGAGGGTGATGGTCACGGTTTCCACCGGGTCTCCGGAGTCGCTCGTCTCACTGATCGGTGTGAAACCGGTCCAACTACCCTCGGCCAACGTGTCTGACCACTCGTAGGTGAAACTCGCGCCGCTGAGCGAGGGCTTGCGGCGGGTGTAGCTGAGGGTGCCGGCGGTCGCGTCAAGTCCGGTCGTGATGGGGCTGACCGAGGATCCACGGGTCGGGTCGAGACCCCAAATCCTTTCCTCGTCGTTGCTCAGCCCGTCGCCGTCGAAGTCGTCGCCCGGCGTGCCGAGGTCAGCGGGGGCGTAGGTCGCAGCCCAGTTGTCGTAGTCACTGCCGACCGCGGTGGAGACGACCGTCAGCGGATCGGATAGAGCGAAGAACCGCAGGGAGTTGGTCGCCGTGGAGTTGAAGTCCTTGGTCCACTTGGCGGGATCGGAAATGCTGCCGGTTCTCACCTTGAGGGTATCCGGTGCGCCGCCGAGAGGTTGTGCGCTGGCCACCGCCCCATTGGTTTCCGTTCCGGTGAAAGTCTTCCCTGTGATCCCGGTGTTTCCGAGTTCATCCCTGTCCAGAGGCGCGTCGAGGTTGCCGTCCCAGAGCGCGGCGTTGCTGGCGGCGATCATGGTGGCCCCGTCGAGGAGGAAAACGGCCACACCGCCATCGACTCCCGGATGGGTCCCGGTGTTGTCGCGCGCGTCCACCGACGGAGTCGAGCCGATCGCTTTCCATGTCGCATCGCCCAACCCGGCCGCATCGGCGAGACCCTGGACGAAGCTGTTGTAGGTTGAAATGTCGGTCGAAATCGCGTCAGACGTGGCACTGGTCACGAAGGCCAGCCGATAGGTATCCCCGGCCGCCCAAGCGGCGCCGGTGGCGGGATTGATGCCGCCATTCGCGGTGACGTCGAGAATCCCCAGTTCGCCCACCAGATCCGGCAGCGGCTGCACGGTGATGACGGTGTCGTCAGGGATCGCGGAACCGGTATCGAGCGCATTTCCGCCCAGATCCTCCAGCGTTGCACCCGCCGCCACCTGCACCTGCAGCAGACCCGGGCCCGTCGGCAACACCACCAATTCGAAGACCGCGGGATCGGCAGTGGCGCTGACACTCTGGATCGTCACTGGTGCGGTGGAACCATTCTCGAAATCGTCGGTGCCGATCGTCGCGGCATTCATGGCATCGTCGAAGGTCACCGTGTAGTTCACCGGGTCGCCGGGAAAGACCGGACCGCCGGAGACATTATCGACAAATGACAGGAGGCTGGGGGCGATGGTGTCGCTGGTGACCGTGATGATGGTGTCGTCCGGCGGTGCGGCACCGGCATCGAGGAGGTTTCCGGCGACATCCTTGAGGGAGGCGGTGGGCGCGATCCTCAGTTGGAGCGTTCCCGTGGTGAGGGCGGTCGCCACCACTTCGAACACGGCCGGGTCCGGGGTCGTGCTGACGCTGTCGATGGTGACCGGCGTGCCGGAAGCGTTGTCGAAGTCATCAAGGCCGACGGTGAAGGTGTTCATGGCCTCGCTGAAAGTCACCATGTAGGTCACCGGATCGTTGGCGAAGACCGGGCCACCACCGAGATCATCGGAGATGGAAACCAAGGTCGGGGCAGTCGTGTCGGAGCCGTCCACGACCACCAAAGGATCGGAGATTGCAAACACCCGAAGCGAACTCGATGCCTCCGCATTGAAGCTCTTCGTCCACTTCGAGGCATCTCCGATTTCACCGGTCCGGACCCGCGGCGGATCCTCGCCGGAGCCGCCGAGCGTCCGCCCGTTGGTCACCGCCAGACCATTCTCCTCGGTTCCCGTAAACGCCTTGCCCGTGATCCCGGTAGTGCCGAGTTCATCGATGTCGATCGGTGCCTGGAGACCGGACCAGATTGAATCGCTGTTCGATGAGATCCTGGTGGCTCCATCGACGAGGAAGACGGCCACTCCCTCGGTGTCAATGTGGTCGCGGGCATCCACCGTGGCGGTCGAGCCGATCACCTTCCACTTCACATCCCCCAGTCCTGCCGCCACCGCGAGCCCCTGGACAAAGGCATCATAGGTCGAGATATCGGTCGAGATCGCGTCGGTCGTGGCACTCGTGACGAAAGCCAGACGATACGCATCCCCTTCCTGCCAGGGATCAAAAGTCGCGGGGTTGATGCCGCTGTTGAGGCCCAGGTCGAGCAGACCCATCTGTCCGCGAAGGTCGAGATCGATCTGGAATGTTGCCGGCACGGCGTCACCAGTTGTTGGAACCACCGAGTAGGTCACGAGTCCGGACGTCGGAGGCGAATTGTCTGTGAAGGTGGTGGCGGTGCCGGGAAGGGATGCCGCGAGCACGGTGCCATCGCGCGAGACGGTGATCCCGTCGTAGGCCATGTGATTCGTCCAGGTGAGCACGAAGCTCCCCGGGTTGCGTTCCACGTCCAGGTCGGTGATCCCTCCATTGAAGCTGAGGGTCAGGGGATCGCAGGGGGCACCCGGCATGGCGAATTGCAGTTCGTAATTCCGCACCCCCGGCAGCGCGGAGGCATCCAGAAATGTTTCCGACCCAACCGGCGCCGCGGCGGCAATTTCCACCCCGTCTCGCAGAACCCGGACGTTGCTCGGCAGTTCGGTGCCGTTCTTCCAACTCAAACTGACCCCTCCGGCCGGAGCGCCCTCGGCGCGGAGCCGGAACGGGCAGCGCCCCGGAACGAGCAGGGACATCGCGTCGCCCATGGCGAGCCCGATGTTGGTGTAGGTCTTCGCATTCCGGTTCCAGTGGAAGCTCTGGTTTTCAGGAGAAAGATCGACGGGCTGCCAGAACTCGAGGTCCTCGTAGCCAGCACGCGTATCGATGACGGCCACACTGCCGTCAAAATCGGGATAGGTCGCGCCATCGGCCATCGCCATCTGTGCCATTTCGACCACGCTGTAATCGGGCTCCCCTCCCATGCCGGTGGTGGCGATCACAAACGGCAGGTCGGGCACTCCAAGATCCGTGCGCATGTCGCGGATGAAATTGGCCATGTTGACCTCGTATTCGGCGCTCGAGGTCTCGCTGATCCGGTCGTTGTAGCCCTGATGCCAGCCGAAGCCGATGATCTCGTAGCCGCCTCCGTCGTAGTCGGGGAAATAAGTCGACAGGTTGTTGGTCGCTTCGCTGACCAAGCGGAGGATCTCCTGGTAATAAAATCCGGCATCGCCGTCTGCGAGCGGCACCGGATCCTGGCCCGAACTGGGCGGTCGGAAGTCGTTGGCCAGGCTCTTGCCGCCCCAGGCCGCCTTCACGATCAGAATCTGCTCCTCGCGAACATCACCCAGCAGGTGGCCGAAACCAAGCTCCGGGCCGACGCAGTCCGGCGCCGAGGCGAAGCCGACTGTCAGACCTCCGGCACTGGTGTCCTGATCCCGAATCCAGACGTCGTCTCGGATCCGCCAGTTGCCACTGCCATCGACGAGAAACTGATAGTCGCCGTCAGGGTCGTTTTCGACGGTGAACTCGAGCGTGCCGGGTGTGGTGACCGGGGAAACCTCACCATGTCCGAGCATGTTCGACTGGCCGGCAAGAATGAAGATCTTGACCGGGCTGATGCCCGCCTGCTGGCCATGGAGCGCCAGATAGGCGTCTGCGAAGGCGCTGCCCAAGTCCATGGTTCCCTGGGCCGTGAAGTGGAGATTGTCTCCGCCGCTCACTTCGAAGCCGTCCGTATCGATCAGATAGGAATGGGCGTCCGAAGCCGCGAAGTTTTCCTGGGCCGTGCGGATGCCGGACAACTGCGTCGGGGTCAGTCTCGTCTGGTCCACAGAAAGCCGACTGAGGAAGAACGGCAGGTCGGCGCCGTAACGGGACCGGACGTCCCCGACAAACTCGACCAGATCTGCCTCGTATTGAGCCGCAGTGCGGTCATCCATGCCATCGGACTCGCCCTGAGTCCAAAGCATGCCGACGATTTCGTACGTATGGCCTGCGGCGGTCAAAGCCGCGAGCCCGTCGGTCACCGTCTGCCGGAAGACCGCGTAGTTTGCCTCGCGGGTGGGATCCCATGAGGAATAAAGGGTGGTCCCGCCCTGGGCATACTTGATCAGCGCAAAGTTCTCGGAAGGCAGTGTTGCCGCAAGATCCCGGCCGAAGGTGATCTCCGGGCCAAAACCATTGATCCTCGGCTGCAACGAACCGAGCACGGGGGTGGTGGTGCCGGTGCGGTCGTAAAACAGCACGTCCGTCTGCGGGGCCTGCAGTTCGGCAGGAAGACCCGACGCGCTGGCCTGGCCAACCATGTTCGACTGTCCGGCAAGGAGAAACACCTTGAGGTGAGCGGCTCTTGCCGGGGAAGCGAGAAGCAAACCCAAGGCCGCAACAAGGATCGCCGTGGTTGCATGCGGTTTTGTGACCATCATGAGAAAATGATTGAGGAGGAAGGAGGCGAAGGGAACTGCTTCAAGGCGCCGAGCCACCGCGCCGCCAAAAGAATCGGGAGACGAAGGATCCCGCATCGCATGGAACGGGCTTCACCGGTGCACCCGACCGCGCAAAATTCAGGCGGCCGGGCGACGCGATTCAGACCGCCCGCCGACGGCGCAGCAGGAGGAATCCAAGCACCGAGCCCAGCGAGGCGAACACCGACGGCTCGGGGACGGCTATGACGACATCGTCGTAGCTGGTGCCGAAGCGGATTTCATCGACCGCGTAGGCGCCGTCGCCCTTGCTGGCAAAAGTCACCGTGTCGAAGGCGGTCTGGTCAAGCGTGGCGGTATTGGAGGCGACCACGCTTCCCTGGTTCAGGGCGGCATCAGGGAGGTAGATGTTGATCGTGTCGGTCGCTCCGAAAATCATTTCGCCGACAAC
>NZ_JBISBU010000063.1:0-30911 GCF_044385805.1 Haloferula sp. A504 | reverse complement strand
CCGCGCCCGACTCAAGGCAGGAGCCGTATGAGGTAGTTCCTCACGTACGGATCTGAGCGGGGGGCCGCCGGCAACGGCGGTCCCTACCGCAATCCTCGCACTTTAACTTTCAGGGTTGTTGCTACGGTGCTTATTGTAGTTTAGGGCGGAACGGCCCGCTTCTTTCCTTCGGTTTCCTGAACCCGTGTTTTTCCGCGCTCCATTCTGCGGCGCGGCGCATGGTGTCGGGGATGTGGTGACCGGTGAGGCTGATCTTGAGTTCGTCGGGATTGGGTCGGCCGCGCTTGATCTTGAAGCGGTATTTGCCGGGTCGGAAGCCGTGATCGGCGGCGTGGTATCCGATGGCTCGCAGATAGATTGCCGCCTCTTCGGTGTTGCGACCGCTGCGGGAGGTTGGTGTGGAAGGACGGCGACCGGCAGGTCGGGAAGCCCGGGGCCCCCTGGGGCAAGCGGGTTCTCGCCTTCATCGCCGGACTCCTGCCGATCGAGAGTCAACTCTGACGGACCCCTGTTCCCCCGACGATCCCGAAGAGGGAATCGGGAGCCCGGAGAACGGGTTTCGTGGGCACCGAAGCGCCGCGAAAGGGGGTTGCGCCTCTCAAGGTGGAGGTGGGAAGCGGGCCGCTTCCCGCACGGCCCCTCCTTCGCCGAGGCTTTGGGTGGGCAGGCTGCCCCGGGCCGGGGCAGCCACGGCCTGCGGCTGGAAGCCGCAGCTCCTTATACGTGCCTGCCGATCTTCTCGACGGCGCTCTCGACGGTGAGCCCGTGGAGCTTGCGCAGGATGTCGATCCTGCCGTGCTCGACAAACTGGTCGGGCCAGCCGATCCGCTCGACGGGAGTGTCGATGCCGGCGTCGTGGAGGTGCTCGATGACCCCGCAGCCGAAGCCGTTCATCAGGACGTGGTCCTCGAAGGTGCAGACGACCTTCGCGTTGCAGGCGACCTTTTCGAGGAGGTCGGTGTCGAGTGGCTTGATGAAGCGGGGGTTGACCAGCGAGACGGACAGTCCGCGCTCTTCGAGCACGGCCTTGGTCTTCTCGGCCATCTCGAACATCGTTCCCAGTCCGATGAGGGCGACATCGGTGCCTTCGGCGATGAGTTCACCCTTGCCGAGTTCGATCGGGGCGCAGGGTCCGTCGAGGGGCTTGCCGGCGATCGGTCCGCGCGGGTAGCGGATGGCGGTCGGGCCATCGTCGTAGGCGGCCATCCATTTGAGCATGGCGACGAACTCCGCCTCGTCCTTCGGCTGCATGTGGATGATGCCCGGCACCGGCCGCAGGTAGCCGATGTCGAAGAGGCCGTGGTGGGTCGGACCGTCGTCGCCGGAAAGGCCGCCGCGGTCCATGCACAGGCGCACGGGCAGGTCCTGCAGCGCGATGTCGTGTACGATCATGTCGTAGGCACGCTGCATGAAGGTCGAGTAGATCGAGAGGAAGGGCCGGATGCCGCGGGTGGCGAGGCCGGAGGCGAAAAGCGCGGCGTGCTCCTCGGCGATGCCGACGTCGAAGTAGCGCTCGGGAAGTTCCTTCTTGAAGATGTCGAGCTTCGAGCCGCCGGGCATGGCGGGGGTGATGGCGACGATCTTCCCGTCCTCCTTGGCGAGGTCCGTGACGGTGCGGCCGAAAATCTCGGAGGCGGTCGGCTTGCCGCCACCATCGGTCGAGCCGTCCTCGATCTTGTAGGCGCCGAGGCCGTGGAACTTGCCGGGATTCTCAAGGGCCGGCTGATAGCCGCGTCCCTTCTCGGTGATGATGTGGAGGACGACCGGTTCGTCGAGCTTGCGGAGGTAGTCGAAGGTCTTGACCAGCAGCGGCAGGTCGTGGCCGTCGATCGGGCCGAAGTAGCGGATGCCGAACTTCTCGAAGAGGACGTTGGGGAAAAGCAGGTGCTTGGCGCTTTCCTCGACCTTGTGGGCGAGGTTGCGGGCGGCCTTGCCGGCGATCCACTCGACGAACTCGGCGGCCTTGTTGCGCACCGAGGAGTAGGTCGAGTGGGTCTGCAGGGCGTTGAAGTAGCGGGCGATGGCGCCGACGTTCTTGTCGATCGACCACTCGTTGTCGTTGAGGACGACGATGAACTTATTGGTGGTTTCGGCGATGTTGTTGAGTGCCTCCAGGGTGGGTCCGCAGGTGAAGGCGGCATCGCCGGCGAGGGCGACCACGTGGGAGTCCTCCTTCAACTGGTCGCGGGCGGCGGCCATGCCGAGGGCGGCGGAGAGGGCGGTGCCGGCGTGTCCGGCGCCGTAGCAGTCGTGCTCCGACTCGGTGCGCAGCAGGAAGCCGTTCAGCCCCTGGTACTGGCGGATCGTGTGGATCCGGTCCGCCCGGCCGGTGAGCATCTTGTGGACGTAGCCCTGGTGGGCGACATCGAAGACGAACTTGTCGGCCGGAGTCGAGAAGACGCGATGCAGGGCGATGGTCAGCTCGACGACTCCGAGGTTCGGGCCGAGGTGGCCGCCGGTCCGGGAAAGGTTGGTGATCAGGGCCTCGCGGATCTCGTCGGCGAGCTTCGGCAGGTCCTTCTCGTCGAGAGCCTTGACGTCCTCGGGCGATTGGATGCCGGACAGCAGGGGGCCGAGATGCGGGGGCTCAGAAGAGTCGGATATCGTCATCGTCGTCAGGCGCGTCCGTGGTGTCGGACGCTTCGGGGGTCAAGGGCTTTTCGCCTTCGTCCTCATCGGACGGGCTGGCGGTATCGCGGTCGGCGATGGTCTTGAGGCGTTTGCGGGCGGAGCCGAGAACCTCCTCGCAGCGGCGGAGCAGGCGGGTGCCCTGCTCGAACCGCTCGACCATTTCCTCGAGCGGCAGGGATTCCTCTTCGAGGGCCGCGACGATCTCCTCCAGGCGGTGGATCGCCTCTTCAAAGCCCGGAGCTTCGTCCTTCGCGGGCGTGGTTTTCTTCCGGGGCATCAGTTGCGGGTGTCGCGGAGCTGGCCCTCGCTGTAGTAAATCATTTCCTGGCGCAGGAGGGGGGTGCGGTAGGGAAAGCGGCGGTAGATCTCGGCGATGCTGCCGGCCTTGTCGTAGATCGAGAAGCCTGGCTGGGCGGTAGTCGGGCCGGTGATGGAGGCGACGCGACCGTCGAGGACCAGGGCGGCGAAGTCGCCGTATTCGGCGGCGACGCTCGAGCTGGGGCCGGAGTCGCGCGACTCGGGCGTGATCAGGATTCCCGAAAAGCGGGTGCCGAGGTCGGTCGCCTTGGCATCGAGCTGGAGGAACTCGTCCTTCGATCGCGGCAGCCACAGGCTGTAGGTGTCGGCATACCAGGCGACGGCCCAGGGCTGGTCGGAGACGACGATCTCCGGCTGCAGGGGATCGCTTTCGACCCATTCGGCCATGCCCTTGTTGAGGATGAGCGGGTAGTAAGGCGGCCACTGCGGCCAACCACCCTTGTCGGAGACCTGCATGTACATCCGGACGTCCTTGGGCAGGGTCAGCAGGATGGGTGCGGCGGAGAAGGCGACGATCGCGATGTAGTGGGCGTTGCGCAGGAAGGGCGCGGACGAGACGAAGTCCAGCCGGCTCCAGAGGATGGAAAGGAAGGCCAGCCCGTAGGCCGCCATGATCGGGGCGAACAGGATGTGGATCTGGTTCGGGTGGAGGGCGTTCGAGCTGTTGATGCCGAAAATGGCCATCCCGATGGCGCCGAACAGCCACATCAGCGCGATCATCCATCGGAAGCGGGCAATCGAGGGGCGCTTGAAGGGGTGGAGCAGCGCGATGAAGAAGACCGGGGCGGCGAGGATGCCGCCGAGGAAGGGGACGAGGTCGGTGGCCTGGACGAGCGTGGTGCCGAGGATCTTGAGCAACAGTCCGTCGATGAGCAGCGGAGACGAGGTGAGATCAAGCGTCCGCATGATCGCGGACTCGTTGCCGTTGGAGAGGCCGTTGTAGAAGACAAAGCGGGCGGCGCCGAAGGGCTGGCCGGTGATGTCGGCCATCCGGATCAACGGGTAGAGGACCGCCAGGAAAAGGACCGCCAGCGAGGAGAGCGCGATGATTCCCCGGGGCCGGAAGGCGATCGCGGCGTAGATCAGGTAGCCGAAGAATATCCAGGCGGTCAGCCAGTGGGCGAGGACCATCAGGGCGAAAAAGGCGGCGGCGATCAGCGGCTGGATGATGGAGGAATTCCCCTCCTCCTGGTTTTCGACCGCGCGATAGGCAAAGTAGAGCCCGCAGCTGAAAAGCAGCAGCAGCAGCATCTGTGGCAGCCCGCTTTGGGAGAACTTCCAGAACAGGTCGCACATCACCATCAGCAGCGCGGTGACCCCCGCGATCTTGCCATCGAAGACCCGGCTCACCAGCAGGTAGCTGACGCCGATGGCCATCATGAAGAACAGCGTGGAGACCAGGGCCACGACCCGGTCCAGGTCGTAGATCAACTGGCTGTCCTGCATCTGCCAGCTCTTGAAATTGTCGGCACCCACCAGCTTGAAGACGGCGCCGAGGATGAGCGGGTTGAGGGGCGAGTGGTAGGTGTCGTGGAGACCGACGAGGGGGACGTTGCCCTCGGCCTTGGTCTCCGCGAGGTGATGCTCGAGCGGCCGGATGAACTTGGTGGTGAGCCCTTCCCCGCGGGCCACCTGGCGCGCGATCTGGGCCTGGTCCATCGCCTGCTCGGTGCCGAGGCCACGGAACAGCACGAAGAGGTGGACGATTGCCAGGGCGAAGAGGATGACGAAAAACAGGAGCCGGCGGATGATCACGGCGCCGTCGAAGGTGGTGTTTGACTGGTTCATGGGGTGGGGCGGGGGGTCAGGCGTCGATTTCCTTGAGTTTGCGCTGCAAGGTGCGGCGGCTGATTCCGAGCATTTCGGCGGCGCGGGTGCGGTTGCCATCGGCCTCGGCCAGCGCAGCCCGGATGGTTCGGGTTTCCAGCGCATGCAAGTTGAATTCCGGGGGAGCGGCAAGGGTGATTTTCCCGCCGGATCCGGGGGGCGGAGCGGAGTTTTCGCCGCGCAAGGCCGCGGGCAGGTGGCGGACGTCGATCACCGGGTCGTTGGACATCACCACGCCGTGCTCGATGGCGGTGCGCAGTTCGCGGACGTTGCCGGGCCAGGGATGGCGTCGCAGCAACTCCATCGCCTCGTCGCTGAGCGGCTTCACCGGGCGGCCGTTTTCCTCGGCGAACTCCTTGAGGAAGCCGGCGGCGAGGAGCACCACGTCCTCGGCGCGGTCGCGCAGCGGCGGCATGGCAATGCGGACGACGTTCAGGCGGAAATACAGGTCTTCGCGGAAATCGCCGGACTCCACCATCTCGACGAGGTTCCGGTTGGTGGCGGCGAGGACGCGGACGTCGACCTTGATCGTGGTGTTGGAGCCGACCCGCTCGATGGTGCGCTCGGACAACGCGCGCAGCAGCTTGACCTGGGTGGAGGCGTCGATTTCTCCGATCTCGTCGAGAAAGAGGGTGCCGCCGTCGGCCTGCTCGAAGCGCCCGACCCGCCGCTGCGAGGCACCGGTGAAGGCCCCCTTTTCGTGACCGAAGAGCTCGCTTTCGAGAAGCTGGGGGGAGAGGGCGGCGCAGTGGACGATCACCATCTTCTCCGCCGGGCGGCCGGAAAGCTGGTGGATCGCGTGGGCGACGACCTCCTTGCCGGTGCCGCTTTCGCCCTCGATCAGGACCGTGGCGCGGGTCGGCGCGACCTGCTTGACCGTTTCGATCACCCGGCGGATGCCGGATGACTTGCCGGTGAGCCGGCCCAGTCCGGCGGGGTCGGGGATCTGCTCGCGGAGCTTGGCGTTCTCGCTTTCGAGGTGGCTCGAGCGCAGGGCCCGCTTCAGCAGCATCTCCACCTCGTCGAGGTTGAGCGGCTTGGTGACGAAGTGCCAGGCACCGCGGCGCATCGCCTCGACGGCGGTATCGACCGAGCCGTAGGCGGTCATCATCAGGCAGACCGGCGGCTTCTTGATGGAAAGCGCGGCGTCGAGCACATCCATGCCGGAGTCGCCGCCGAGTCGGAGGTCGGTCAGCATCAGGTCCGGCGGGTCGCCTTTCAGCACGCCGACGGCTTCCTCCAGGTTGGAGGCGGTGAAAACGTCGAATTCCTCGTCCAGCGCCGCCCGCAGTCCGTCGCGGGTGGCTTGTTCGTCATCGACGATGAGTAAAGTCGGAGTCATGAAGTGGTGAGAGTTCGAACCGCAAAGACGCGAAGGCGCAAAGGCTCAGGAATTGGGATGGTTCAGGACGACTCGCTTGATGCCGTTCTTGATGAGTGGCACGTTGAAGTTGATGAGCAGGCCCAGGGTCTTCCGGGAAAGCTTGAGGTAAGTGAGCAGTTGGGCGTGATGGATCGGCTGGATTTGATCCACGGTTTTCAGCTCAACAATCAGGGTTTCGTCTACAAGCAGATCAAGGCGGTAGCCAACGTCCAGTTGCAGTCCTCGATAGGTGACCGGTTGCGTGAGCTGTACGGCTACCTGATGGCCGCGCAGTCCCAGTTCGTGCCGAAGGCATGCCTCGTAGGCGCTTTCGAGCAGGCCTGGACCCAGTTCGGAGTGAACGGCAAATGCGCTGTCCACAATGCTTCGAGCGATTTCTTCGATTTTCATTTTCCTTTGCGTCTTTGCGTCTTCGCGGTTCGAAATCAATCAACATCAATGACCGTGCTTTCGATGAGGCGGACGGGTTTGGGGCCGCGGGGGAGGAGGATGTGGATGGCGGTGCCGACTTCGGGCTCGGACTCGATCTCGATCTCGCCGCCGTGTTCGCGGACGACCCGCCGGACGATGAGCAGGCCGAGCCCGGTGCCCGCCTGCTTGGTGGTGCGGTAGGGTTCGAACAGCGAACCCATCTGCTCGGGTGAAATGCCGCTGCCGTTGTCGCGGATCGAAATACGGCATTCATAGTCGTTGTGGGCGGTGGCGATCTTGATCCGTCCCTCGTTTCCGCGGATGGCCTGGTAGGCGTTGCGCAGGAGATTGTAGAAGACCTGCTGGAACTGGGTGGCGTCGAGTTCGAGCTTGGGAAAGTCGGTGTCGAGTTCGAGCTCGACCTTGATGTCCCGGCTCGAGAGCTCGGGTTCGAGCAGTTTGAGGGTGTCGTGGAGCGTCTGGTGCAGGTCGCAGGACTCGCGCTCGGGCCGGGTCGGACGGATGGCCTCGAGAAACTGCCGCAGGATGGTGTCGAGCCGCTGGATCTCCCGCCGGGCCGTGCCGACGTGCTCCTCGAGCGGCGCGCGGTCACCCGCCGGCAGCTTGCGCAGTTTGCGCTCGATCAGCTGCAGGTGGATGTCGAGCGAGTTGAGCGGGTTGCCGATCTCGTGGGCGACCCCGGCGGCGAGCAGGGTGAGGGCATTCAGGCGTTCGCTTTCCAGGTGGTCTTCGGCTTCGCGGCGGGACGCGGTCTGGTCGCGGACCAGCATCACCCAGCCGAAGTTCTCCCCACCGAGCGGGGAATTGATCGGGGCGAGGTAGAAGTTGAGGTAGCGGTTCTCAGGGTAGAACACCTCGAGGTCCCGGGAGATGGTCTTGCCCGGCTTGGCGAGTGCGTCCAGGTCGAGTCCCGGAATCCGCTGCTCCAGGGCCTGGCCGACGATTTCGTCGTCGAGGCCGAAGAATTTCTGGGCGGCCCCGTTGATGAAGGTCACGAGGCCGTCCTCGTCCAGCACGATCACCCCCTCGTGCAGCGCCTCGAAGACCTGCTCGAGGAAGCCCTTCTCCCGGATCAGCCGGGAGAGCAGCTGCTGCGCCTCCACCGGGTCGATGCGGTCGAGCCGGGCGAGGAGCTTTTCGAGGAAGCCGGACTTCATGAGGAGACGGAAGATGGAAAGACAGAAAACAGAAGACTCGGATCCGTGGCGATGGGATCAGAGTTCGACTGGCTGGATGAACGGGGTATCAAGGGGGCGTGAAAAATGAGGTCCTGGTCGTGCTGTGCACCTTTCCGGATGAGGAGCGGGCGCGACAGATTGGCGCACTGCTGGTGGAAAAGCAAGCAGCAGCCTGCGTGAACGTGGTGCCCGGCCTGCGCTCGATTTATCGGTGGGAGGGCAAGGTTCAGGAGGATGCGGAAGTGCTGGGCATCATCAAAACGACGCGCGAAGCCTATGTCCGAATGGAGGCGCTCCTGCTGGAGGCCCATCCCTACGAGACGCCGGAAATTCTGGCGCTGCCGGTCGAGGCCGGGGCCCAGGCCTACCTGCGCTGGGTCGGGGAGAACGTGAATCCGGCCTAGCCCGCGATCGTGAAGCCGGTGACGCCCTCCAGCGGGGGGATGTTGGTCACGTGCATGCCGCGGATGTTGTGGGCCATCGGGCTTTCTTCGGCGATTTCCTTGATGAAGTCCTCGACCTCATCGGCTTCGCCCATGACTTCGAGTTCGACAGTGCCTTCGGGGAGGTTCTTCACCGTGCCCACGACCTCGAAGCCCTTGGCGACATCCTTGCAGGTGTAGCGGAAGCCCACACCCTGCACCCGGCCGTCGAAGATCACGCGTCGTGCGGTCATGCGGCGAGGGTGGGGCCGGACGGGCCGGTCCGTCGAGACTCAATCCGGGGCCGTCATTCCGGACCGAGATGGGTGAAACGGACACGGGTTTCGGTCGGACGGGTGATCGAAATGCGGTCCCCTTCCGGAGTCTTGATCACTTCGTCGGGGTTGGCGTCGCGGTCCGATCCGGCCAGGAACCCGGCCATGGCGCAGCCCGCCCGGGCGACGGCCTCGGCCGTCGCCGCATCGGCGAGCTCGATGTCCCAGACGAGGTCGAGCTGGGTGTCGGAGCGGGCGGTGAGTTGGTAGCGGTCGCCGCGCCAGCCGTCGGCATGGACGGCGAGTGCGGGATCCAGCGTTTCGAGCCACAGTTTCAACCCGAGCCAGCCGGCCGTTTCCTCGAGCACGGGCTCGTCATTGGAGGCCGGGAGTTCGATGGCTCGGGCTTCGATCCCATCGAGGTCCGGCGCGAAGCGGGCGGTGGTGGTGGGCGGCTGGTGGAGGGCTTCGAGCAGCTTTTCCTGCTCCATCAGGCGGCCGGCAACCGCCGCGCCGAGCTGCGAGGGAAAGGTGGCGAGGCCGCGGATGTAGACCGGCAGGTTGTTGAGCAGATCGGCGGCCTCGGACCGGTCCTGGGTGCCGGTGAAGCCGATCCCGAGCGCCTGGCGGGCGAGGAAACGCGTCTCGATCGAAATGGCGGTCCCGTGGTGCAGCGCGGTGCGGGCGCGGTCGGCCTCGTCACCCGCATAGCCGGGAGCGGGCGGGTAATGCTGGTGGAGGAGGATGCGGACGAGCGCCCGCAGCAGGGCGCTCTGGTCGGGGACGCTGCTTTCGTCGAAGCGATCGGTGACCCAGGCCTCTCCGGTCTGGTCGTCGAACCACGATCGCGCCCCCAGCGAGTAGGTGGCGGCCACCTGGCCGGCAAAACGGTCGTCGGGAGCGAGCAGTCCCATCTTTGCCCAGGCGGCTTCGCGGTGGTCGAGGGAGTTCGGAGGAAAGCGGCTCTCGATCGAGGCGGCGACCCGCTCGAGCAGTTCCTCGCCGGCGAGACGGTGGACCACCGGGGTGCTGCGGAAATCGAGCCCCGCCGCCTTTTCCGCAAACTCGATCAGCGGGGCCGGGACCTTCAATTCGCCGCCGCCCTGCGCCAGCGAGCGCAGGCTTTCGTTCTCGCGTTCCAGCATCGCGACCTGCTCCTCGAGCGAGGAGATCGTGGTGCGAAGCTCGGCGGCGTCCTCGCTCTTGGCGGCGCGTTCGAGCTTCAGCCCATGCAGGACGCCCGCCGCGCCGACCGCGACGCCGATCAGGATCGGCAGTAAAGTCTGTGGGCGCATGGTGAAGTATCAGTGGTCTGGTCGGACTGGCTCCAAGTTCAACGGCGCAACGTCATCGATCTTTTCCAATTCGTCGAAGTCAGGCAACGCGTGAGGTTCCACATTGCAGCCAAAGATTTCTTCAGCAGTTTTTCCCTCGATCAAGGTCATGCCGACTGGACGCTCCGACGAGCCATCCTGATTGTAGCGATACATGAAAATGTGGACCGGCTTCTCGTCGTGTTTGCCGGGAAAGAAGCGCTTCTCTCGCGTGTCGTAGAACTGCTCCTGAACCAGCTTGTCGAAGGTAGGTCCGGGTCGCTTGCTGTAGCCGAAACGGACCATGCAGATGTCCGTTCCAACGCTGTCGTAAAGGTTGCACTTGAGTTCCCTTCCCTTGGCGTCGAGGAGGTAGATGGCCTTCATCTTGATCGTTTTGTCGGGCGCGTAGGTGGTCTTGATGACCGATCGCTTGTCGCTGGTCCGCTCAAAGACTGTGTGCGACCCGTCTTCTTCAGATTTGATCCAAGCCGATCCTTCGGACTTAGGTTCCGATTCATCGGGTGAAGGATCGGGCTGCGAGGGCTCTACGGCGACTGACACGGATTCCCCTGCAGAGCCGGGATTCGATGCTGGCTGCGACCTCCAGACAATAACAGACACCACCCCCGCAGCAATCAAGCTGCCCGCGAGGACCATACGCTTCGCATTCGGGCGCATCGTGGGAAATCAGCGTCCGCTGCCGAGCGGTCGGGCGTTGGGGTTGGCCGGATCGACTTCCTCCAGTTCCTTCAGGTCGGGCAGCTGCCCGGGCTCCACGCCGCGGCCGAAGATCTCCTCGGCGGTCTTGCCCTCGATCAGGGTGATGCCCACCGGGCGCTCCGGCGAGCCGTCCGGCTTGTAGCGGTACTGGAACATGTGGACCGGCATCTCGTTGCGCGTGCCGGGAAAGAAGCGCTTCACCCGGGTATCGTAGAGCAGCTCCTGCACCAGCTTGCCGAAGGTGACGCCGGGCCGCTTGCTGTAGCCGAACTGGGTCTTGTAGATCTTGTTCCCGAGGCCGTCGAAGATGTCGCATTTGAGCGGGTTGCCCTTGGCGTCGAGGCGGTAGATCGTCTTCACGCTGATGTTTCCATCGGCGGTGTAGGTGGTCTTGATCAGCGTGCGTTCGTCGTTGCCGCGCTCGAAGACGGTGCGCGAGCCGTCCTTGTTGCGCTTGACCCGGACAAAGGGGCCGTCGATGCCGATGCCCGGCAGATCCTGGGCGGCGACCAGCGGTACCAGACAGGCGGTGATCATGAGCAGAATGGCGCGTCGGATCATGGGCGGCGGACGGTAGAACTTGGCGAAGGGGGGTTCAAGGAGGCATTTTGAGTGCGCCGATGCGCTGGAGAACGAAAGACCGAACCCACGATCTGACCCGTCGCGGCATGATCATGGGGATCCTCAACGTGACGCCGGATTCGTTCTCCGACGGGGGACTTCATCACGAGCCCGGCACGGCGCTCGAACGGGCGCGGCGGATGATCGCGGAAGGCGCGGACATCGTCGACGTCGGGGGCGAGTCGACCCGGCCGGGAGCGGAGCCGGTGCCGGAGGCGGAGGAGATCGAGCGGGTGCAGCCGGTGGTCGAGGCCTTGAGGTCGGAGTGGGACGGGCTGATTTCGATCGACACCATGAAGCCCGGAGTCGCGCACGCCGCGCTGGAGGTGGGCGCCGACATCGTCAACGACGTCGCTGGCCTGCGCGATCCGGGGATGATCGAGGTCTGCGCCCGATCCGGCTGCGGGGTGGTCGCGATGCACATGCGGGGCGAGCCGCGGACGATGCAGCAGGCCCCGGAGTATGAGGACGTGGTCACCGAGGTGCGCTCGTTCTTCGAGGAGCGACTCGCGACGCTGACTTCGGCGGGCATCGACCCCGAGTCGCTGTGCTTTGATCCCGGCATCGGTTTCGGCAAGACGCTGGATCACAATCTCACCCTTCTGCGCGAGCTTTCGGCCCTTCAGGTCGGGGGGCGTCCGCTGCTGATCGGGGTCTCGCGCAAGAGCTTCATCGGTCGCGTGCTGGAAAGCGACGCGCTCGAGGATCGCGAGTGGCCGACGGTGGCGCTCACGGCCTGGACCCGGGAAAGCGGGGCACGCATTCATCGCGTCCACGAGGTCCGTCCGAATCGCGAGGCGCTGCGGATGGTGGAGGCGGTTCTTGGCAGCCCAGTTTGAAGGAAGACCCCCTAAAGGGGGAACTACGTACGCCACTGGCGCGCCGGTTCGGTTAGTAGTTCCTCCTTTAGGAGGTCCAACCGCGAAGCCGTTTCGCCTACTTTTTCTTCTTCGCGTCCTTCAGCGCTTCCCGCCTGGCGTTCTGCACCGGGTCGGCCCGGCGGGTGATCTCGAGGTGGTGGTCGAGCACCTTCTTCAGCTTGGCATGCGTGGCGGCGAGCGCTCCCGGCACTCCGTCCTTCGCGAGGTCGGTGGTTTCGTCGGGATCCTCGACGGTGTCGAAGAACTTGCCGTCGGCGTAGAGCTTGTAGCGGGCGTCCCGGGTGTGCTGGGATGCTTTGTTTCGCTCGCCCATGCGCGAATACCAGCAGTAGATCGCCTCCTTGTTTCTTTCCGCCGCATTCCCTTCGAAAACCGGCATCAGGCTCACCCCCTCGATGCCCTCCGGCGTCGGAACCCCGGCTGCCTCGGTGATCGTCGGCAGCACATCGGTGAAGTCGACGAGCGCATCGCTGACCTGGCCGGGTTCGATGACCCCCGGCCAGCTCGCGATGAAGCCGACATGGGTGCCGTTGTCCTTCGGGCTGCCCTTGCCGCCTTTGTATTGCCGTCCCTGGAACTCGGAGACGATGCCGGTGTAGGTGCCGTTGTCACCGGTCCAGAGGATCAGCGTGTCGTCGCGCTGGCCGGTTTCCTCCAGCGTCGCGACGAGCTGGCCGACCATCTTGTCGGTGTAGCGGACGAAGGCATCCCAGTATTCCTGGGAACGGTAGCCGCCGGGCTCGCCGTCGGCATCCACCCACATCTTCGGATCCCAGTCGGGGTGATCCGGCGTCGGGACGAAGGGCCAGTGCGGCAGCATCATCGGATAGTACACGAGGAAAGGCTCGTCGCCGCCCTTCCGCTTCCTGATGAAGTTGCACAGGTAGTCGTTCACCACGTCGGGCCCGAACTCGCCGTTCTTGAAATCCTTCCGCTCGCCGTCGATCTCGAGTCCCGGGTTCGGGTAGCGGCTCGGGCGCCGGTTCAACTGCCACAGGCAATGGCGGTCGAAGCCGAAGTTCCTCACGCCTTCGTAGTCGCCGAGGAGCTGCCATTTCCCGCCGATGGCGGTGGCGTAGCCGGCGTCGCGCAGCAGGTTGCCGAAAGTCACGGCCTCGGGATCCAGAAACCCGAAGCGGACGTAGTTCCGGTTGTTGTGGATGCCGGTCATGATCTGCACCCGCGACGGCGTGCAGATCGGCTGTGAGTGGGCGTGCTCGAAGCGCATCCCGCTGGCGGCGAGGGCGTCGAGATGTGGGGTTTCGTAAACCTTCGAGCCGTAGCAGGAAAGGTTCTCCAGGCCGATGTCGTCGGCCATGATGACCACGATGTTCGGCCGCTTTTCGGCGGCGGCAGCAGCGAGCATCAGAAAGCCGAGGGCCGCCGGGAGAAGAAATCCGTGCTTCATGCTCGAAAGCTTCGCCGATCGCGGGGCCGGTGGCAAGTTGCCCCGGGGCTTGAGTCATGACCGGGCTCGGTCATGATCGTGCCATGGACCACGTGAGCCAGGGACGGCGGGTGATCGAAATGGAGGCGGAAGCGCTGCATGCCATGAGCGGCCGGCTTGGCGAACCTTTCAGCAAAGCGGTCGCCACCCTCAAGGCGGCGCTCGACGCCCGCGGCAAGATCGTCGTCGTCGGGATCGGCAAGTCCGGCAACATCGGCCACAAGATCGCCGCCACGCTCAACTCGACCGGCTCGACCGCCGTCGTGCTCAATTCCCAGAACGCCCTTCATGGCGATCTGGGGCTCATTTCGGATGGCGATGCGGTGATCGTGCTTTCCTACTCGGGCGAAACGGCCGAGTTGCTCGACCTCCTGCCGCACATCAAGCGCTTCGAGGTGCGCGTGATCGCCCTCACCGGTCGTCCCGGATCGACCCTGGCAAAGCACTCCGACGTCATCCTCGACACCTCGGTCGAGCGCGAGGCCTGCCCGCTGAACCTCGCCCCGACCTCATCGTCCACCGCCATGCTGGTGATGGGGGATGCCCTGGCGATGGTGTTGCTCGAGGCACGCGGTTTTTCCGAGGACCAGTTCGCCCGCTTCCATCCCGGCGGTGCGCTGGGCCGGGCGCTGCTGCTCAAGGTTTCCGACATCATGCGTGCCGGCGAGGCGCTCGCGACCGTGCCGGAGGATGCCACGGTGAACGATGCGCTGGTGGCGATGTCGGAGAGCCGGGCCGGTGCCTGCGTGGTGGTGGCGGCCGGCGGCGCGCTGGCCGGCATCTTCACCCACGGCGACTTCGCGCGCAGCTACCAGGCGGATGCCGCCGTCGGCTCCAAGCCGGTGGCGGCGCTGATGACCCGCGACCCGATCAGCGTCTCCGCCGACGCGCTGGCGGCGGAGGCCGTCAAGACGATCGGCTCCCACCGCATCGACGATGTCGTGGTGCTCGACGCCGAAGGTCGGCCCGTTGGCCTGATTGACACCCAGGACCTGGCGCGGCTGAAGATCGTGTGATCCACCGCCGAATTCGAATCCGCGGTGGTGTTCATCGAATGCCGGTTGCCTGGGCCTCTAACAAAATGGTCTGAGACTGCCACTCCAATCCGGTCGTCCACCCCCGGGCCCATTCGGTGGCGGGGTCGCTGACAGGTCAGCGCCGTCAGGCGAGTATCCCCGCCATGCACAGACCTCTGCAGATCCTCGCCGGCCTCACCAGCTTGTTTGCCCTGCATGCCGCCGAAATCACCTCGGACGACCGCTTCGTTTCGATCGGGAACGAATCGCTGAGGCTGACCTACGACCTGAAAAACGGCACCTACTCGGGCACCGACCTCGCCACCGACGTGGCCGTGTTCGCCAACGCCCGCTTCACGGTCGATGAGATGGGCTGGAAGCAACCGGAGGGCGTCACCCGCGGCTGGGAGCAGGCCAAGGTTGCCGATGAACTCGGGAGCTGGAGCCAGGTCAGCATCACCGAGATCCCCAACGGCGGCTACCGCCCGACCAAGACCCTGCATCTCCGCGTCCACGAAACCCTGCCCTACGCCGTGCTCGGCTTCTCGGTGAAGAACCACCGCGAGATCGCCGCACGGGTCTGCCGCATCGGCATCATCGACAAGGCGAAGTTCCTGCCGAATAGCAAACTCGACAAGCCGCAGTTGCTCAAGGGTGGGGCCGGCGCCGCGCCCAACCGGGTCGAGACCGGCACCGAAATCGAGGCCTTCAACAACCTGCTCGTCACCGGGAAGATCGACGGACGCCGCCACTCGCTGGTCGTCGGCGGCCTGCACTACCGCGACTTC
This sequence comes from Haloferula sp. A504, assembly GCF_044385805.1. Taxonomy (NCBI): domain Bacteria; kingdom Pseudomonadati; phylum Verrucomicrobiota; class Verrucomicrobiia; order Verrucomicrobiales; family Verrucomicrobiaceae; genus Haloferula; species Haloferula sp. A504. The sequence continues at coordinate 15,655 of NZ_JBISBU010000063.1, read as the reverse complement.
CTGCGGAAAATCCAACTCGGCGGCAAGCACGGCGAACTGACCGTGACCATCGAGGATCCCCAGGGGAAACGGATCGAACCCGGCACCACCTACGACGCGGTCGACACGGTGTTCCTCGACTTCTCGACCGCCGACCCCTTCACCTCGCTGGAAACCTACGGCATGGCGGTCCGCACGGCCAATGACGCCAGGCCGAAGATCTACGACTACCCGACCCTCTGCGGCTGGATGGTTTCCACCGGCAGCTACGGCGAAGGCCGCCCGCTCAACAACTCGCGGGAACTGGTCGGCCAGATGGAGATCGCGAAGGAGTCCGGGATCCTGAACTACACCCCGGTCGGCATCCGCCTCGAGCCCGACTACTACTGCAACCGCAACACCGGCGACACGCAGCAGGGCTGGTGGAACGACGAGTACTGGGCGAAGTACGAGTCACTGGTCGAACCCTACGAAACCTTCGGCAAGTTCTGCGGCAAAATCCGCGAGCTGGGCGGCATCCCCTTCACCTACATCCAGACCAACATGCCGTCGAACGACTTCGCCCTGGCCCACCCGGAGTGGATGCTCAACAACGACATCACCCGCCTCCACGCCGAGCACCGGCACCACATGCCCTTCGTGAAGTTCGACTTCACCGACCCGGGCTTCCAGGAGCACACGCTGAAGATGTGGCAAAGGCTGCGGAAGCAGGGGCTGCTGGGCATCAAGTTCGACTACCCCGAGTCCGGCTGGTGCCTGGACGGCGGCTTCGAGGACAAGACCCACACCACCACCACCGCCTACCGCAAGATCTTCGAGCTGTGCCGCGAGGGGCTGGGAGAGGAAGGCTACATTCACGAGCGCAACCTCGGCGAGTATGGGACACCTTGCCTCGACGTCACCGCCGGCATCGTCGACCTCCAGCGGGTATGGGGCGACGCCTCGCACTTCGAGCCCGAGATGGCCTCACGCATCGGTTTGCGCTGGTACAAGAACCGCAGCGTCTTCGGCTACTACCCCGACGGCAAATCGTTCAAGAAGCTCGATACCGACCAGCGCCGCACCATGCTGACCCTTGTCGGCCTGATCTCCGGGCGCATCGAACTCGGCACCTCCTTCGGCCGCATGAAGCCCGAGGAGCAACGCGACCTCACCCGCCTCTACCCGATGTTCCCCGGCACCCGCTCGTTCCGTCCGGTCGACATGCTGGTCGAGGGCCGGCTCGACCCCGCCGTCTATGCCTACCAGGTCGAGGATGGCTGGACGCAGCTGATCCTCTGCAACAACCACGACGAGGCTGCCACCATCAGCACGCCGATCGCCGGCGACATGGCCGAAACCGGCTCGCTCGGACTCGACGCGGATGCCAGCTACTACCTCTACGACTTCTGGAACGACAAGTTCCTCGGCGAAATCAAGGGCGGCGCCTCGGTATCCCAAAAGCTCCAGCCGCGACACGCCCTGGTGTACTCGCTGCGCGAAAAGAAAAACCACCCGCAGGTGCTTTCCACCAACCGCCACGCGATGCAGGGCATGGTCGATCTCGCCGACGTCCGCTGGGATGCGGAAAAGAAGGTCCTGTCCGGCACCGCCAAGGTCGTTGGTGGCGAGCCCTTCGTCATCACGATCGCCAGCAACGGGCACAAGGTCGACACCGCCAGCTCCGGCCACGAGGTGACCGACCAGGGCTTGACCCGGCTCACCCTGGCTTCCCAAAAGAACGCCAACGTGCCGTGGTCGGTCCAATGGAAGAAGTAGCACCGCAACCGAACGAACACGACGAACCTCATTTTGCTTCCTGGAAGTCCTGCGGACCTGCCAGTGGCATGACCGTCCCGGTCATGGACGGCAAGGTGCGACAGGCCGTCAGCCCTCGCAGTGAATCCCGGACCTCGGACCCTCTGAATGAGATCGGATGATGCAGGCCGGGTCACCGGTTCATGACCGGGACGGTCATGCCACAGACAGGTGGGCGGGAGCTGCTGATTACTTCGCGTCTCCCCGCAGTTGGCGGGGGAAATCCATCGCGCCGTGGAGGATTCTCACGATCTGGAGGACCGTGCCTTCCATCCGGAAAAGAATGACATGCTTGGCCTGTGCCGCGATTCGGCAGCCAGGGAAAAGATCGTCGCGTTGCCGCCAACGGGTCGGACCGGCAAGGATCTCTTCAAACTTTCCCCACAGGTCGTCGAGGTAGCGCTGTTCCTGTTCCGCTCCCCACGTTCCGAGGGTGTAGCTGCGGATCGACTGGAGCTCGGACACCGCGGCCCTGGTGAACTCAAGGGTCATTCAGCCGACCGGGCCAGAGCCTCGAACTCATCCTTGCTCCGGACCCGGACGGTTTCCCCTGCTTCCAACTGAGCGAAGCCGATCGCCGCCTCCCGCTTCAGCCACTCGTTCTCCGCCTCGTGCTTGAGGGTCAGGCGAAGCGCCTCGCGGATCACCTCACTGGCGTTGTTGTAAAGGCCCGAAGCGACCTTCTCCTTCACCGCCCGATCCAGTTCCGGAGTGAGTGAAACATGCATGCACCAAGGCATCACTGATGACAAACATTGTCAATCTTTGAAGAGACGCCAACCAGGGCATCGACACTTGGAGTTGGGGAACCACGAACGGGCACGAATTCACACGAATCCTGACAACCCCCTTCCGAGCCGACTCGTCCCCAAGCGGAGAAGCGTTTGGGCCATCGACGTTCCACCGTTCTGGGGTCGCATGGATCGAGATTCGCGTCCATTCGTGTCCATTCGTGGTTCAATTTCCCCAATGGAGATGCTCTGCCCCGCCAGCCGAGGAGTGATGGTGTCCGGTCACTCCTCTGCCATCTCCGCCACGCTCGGCGGCAGGGTGGCTTCCTCAAGCCACACGCTCAGGTGCCCGGACGGTGCGGCCGGCTTGTTCTTGTGACCATTCTGACGGAGAAAGCCCTTCAGCGCGATGGTCACCTCCTTGCCGGAGACTTCCCCGGCGAGGTCGCCGAAGAGATAAACACCCCGCGCAGCACCCCCGCCCTTGTAGTAGCCACCGGTCATCTCGCTGACGGGCTTGCCGTTGACGTGGAGCGCAAATCCTTCGCCCGACCAGCCGTGGCCGGCACCGCCGACAATGATGCGGTAACGCTTGCCATCCTCAAAGGCCGGAACCTTGAAGGTCTGGCGCATCAACAGCACCTCCTTGTCCCACAGGGTGTTGGGCGTGATGTGGCAGCCGCAATGCGGGACCCTGCAGCCGGCAATGAGAGCCTCCTGCCTGCCGTCCTTCTGGCCAAAGGGCGCCTTGCCGGTTTTCCAACCCGCCTTGGTCGGATCGAAACCCGGCGCCGTCCAGTCCTCGGAGCCCTTCGGCAGCGTGACCTCACGATAGCGATCGCCCTCGGGACTCTCCTTCTTCTCGGCGGGATCAAACGTGAGATACGCCCACTCCGCCGTCTGCATTTCCGGACCGAAGCGCTTCCACGAGTAGTCCTCGATGCCGGCCATCTCGTAGAGCTCCAGTAGTTGGTCGAACTGGCTGCGCAACTGCGGCGTCGGCTTCTCTGGAGGCGTCGCATTGATGATGTTCTCGATCGCCAAACCGCCCCGGCGGTAGACCGGAGTCCCGGGGGCCCCGGCCACGTACTCGGGGATCAGCTTGTCGAGAACGATGGGGCGCAGCGCATCCCGCATCTTCTCGAACTGCTCGTTCGTCGCCAGCTCCATGTCCGGAATCGCGGTCACCGATGGATCCATCGCGCCGTCCGGATACTCGACCTCGCCTCCATGCAGCTCGACCATCGCCCGGCCCAGCGCGTCACCGGTCAGCATGTAGGTCTCGCCGTTGTGATGATAGTGGTAGTTCTGATTCTTCGGGGAAACCTCGGGGCCGCGCCAGAAGGGGCGGGTGTCGATGGTCTTGACCGTGCCCGCCAAATCGGGATGACGCTCGGGGTCGGCCACCGCCTTCTGCGCCTCAAGGATCTTGACGTAGTGCTCCGGCATGTTCTCGCCCTCGAAGCCCACCGTCGCGATCGCCCACTTGGCTTCCGGCGCCTCGAACTCCTTGCGCCAGGCCTTGATCAGGTTGACCAGGTTCTTCTCGTAGTTCGCGTTGTGACCGGGGTTCGGTCCGTCCTTGTGGCCCTGCCACCAGACGAAGCCCGCGACCTCGAAGCCCTGGTCCGCATACTCGGGGTATTTCTCATCGAAGTTGTCGAGCACCGCGCGGATGGCGGCCGTGTACTCGTCGTACTGCTTGCCGGCATACCAGCCCTCGCCATCCCACTTCACCACCTTGCCGTCGGCATCGAGCTGCTCCTTGTAGCCGGGGTAGTTCGTGCCCTCGTAAGTGTAGCTTTCGCTGCCGGGCGGCAGGATGTCCCAGCCGAGGCTGCGGTTGCCGATGTCGGCCTTCATCACGATCACCGGCTCGTCGTGGAACTCGCCCATCACATAGCCAAAGCCCAGTTCGGGTCCGAAGCTCGGTCCGCAGGCCGGAGCGCTCAGCGGGTCGCTCTTGCCCTTGCCCATGTAGGCATCGTTGAGCATCACGTCGTGGCGCACGGTCCACTCGCCCTTTTCGTCGAGCAGGTAGGGGAAGCGCCCCAGTTTCTCGACCGCCCAGCGGAGGTCGCCCATGCCTTCCAGATCGACCTTCTCCATCCACAACGCACCCGATCCACCGCCCTTGGCGTAGGTGATGGCCAGCTCGTGCCGCTTGCCCTTGGTCAACTTCACCGCACTCCCCTCCTCGACCACTGCATCATCGACCTTCACTTCCCGGGCTCCCGCCGGGTGGATCCGGTAGCTGCCGTCGAAGGGTACTTCGACAAAGGTCTTCACCTCGAGGATCTGGTTCGCCTCGGTGGCAGGGAGTTCCAGCGTGGAACTTCCGAAGGCCGGCAGGTGGACGTTGCTGACGTTCACTTTCGTTTCGTTGGGTGCCGGAATTTCCATGCCCACCAGGAATCCGACAGCGCCCGCCTCGGACCCGGCATCGGCGTGCTTGTAGAGCTTGAGCGGCACCATCGCGGCGTTGCTCTTGTTCAGCGACAGCTTGCACGGCGTCGCCGAAGGATCCGCCGAAAGGAAGACGCTCGAGTAGAACGGCGTCGATCCCTCGACCTTGCCGAAGCCGAGCATGTTCGACTGGCCGGAGAGGATGTAGACCTTCACCGGCTTGTTGCTGGCTCCCTTGTCGGCCGGATCCGGCGCGGGCAGGTCGACAGGGATGACATCGGCGGCCAGCGCCATGCCGGAGAGCAGGGAAAGGACCGGCAGGATGACCTGCCTGCCAAGGAGCGCGCGCGAGGGTTTCGAATCGGTTTTCGTCGTCATGTCGTTTGATGGTCAGTCGGGCTTCCCGAGTCGATCTCCGATTTCCTCGAGCACCTTGGCGCTCGCCGGGAGAATTCGTCCCTCGGGATCGGGGCCGACGTTGAGAAGAAAGTTTGAATTCCGCGCCTGGGCGCTGGCCATGTGCTTCATGATGCCCTCGGTCTTCGCCACACGCGTGCCCTCCTTCCAGAACCAGCCGCTCTCCAGCTTCCAGCAGGTCTCGCCCGGAGCCGTGTTGCCCTCCGGAAAGTGCCGCGTCTCCTTGACCGCGATGTCGGTGAACAGGGTGCCCTTCTTCCCCCAGCTCCACCAATTGGAACTGGTGAGGACTCCGGGACCCAGCTCCCGGGCAAAGGCCACTGCCTCCGGCTGGGTCATGATCCGGTCATCGAGCGCGTCGTTCCAGATGTAGAAGGCCTGGGGATAGCGCTCGACCAGTTCGGCGATCTGCTTCTTCTGAAATTCAATCTGCGCCTTGAGATCGTGCTCCGCCGGATCGCACTCCGGCGGCAGCACCTTGAAGGGGGCCTTGAAACCCGGACTACGCCAGCAGTAGTAGAGGCCGACCTTGAGCCCGCGACTGGTGAAGGACTCGACGAACTGCGCCACCAGGTCCTCCTGATAGGGGCAGTCGGGATGCATCACGTCGTAGGTCGTGTACTTGCTGTCCCACAGGCAGAAGCCAGCGACGTGCTTGGTGGTCAGCACGCCATACTTCATGCCGGCCGCCACCGCCGCCTCGGCCCACGCGTCGGTGTCCACCCTGCCGCCCGGATCAAAGGTCGAGGGGTCCGGATATCCCTCCACCCACTGCGCCCCGTGATAGGTGGCCATGTTGTAGTGGATGAACATGCCGAACCCGAGTTCCAGAAACTCCGCCTGCAGCTGCTCGACGGACTTCGGCGGATCGGCGGAAACCGGCGAGGCCAGCAATCCAACCATCATCAGCAAGACAACTCGGGGTTTCATCATCACGTTCATCAGAGAAGGGCGGACGGCAGTGTGCCCCGTCTCATACGCTGCGAACGGCTACATCTTGCCACACCCGCCAACATGGCCGGGATCCGTCTAGGATCCCCCGCGAAGCCCGGTGCCGGCATACTTCGAAAGTTCAGTCGCCAACTCGGCTGCGAGGTCCGGACGGACGGCAATCAGGTTGTCCTGCTCGCCGGGATCCTTGGAGAGATCGTAGAGCTCGGGTTCGTCGCCACCGATGTATTTCAAAGAACCACGGCGCAGGGCCCGCGTCCGGTGCGTCTGGGTCAGGATGTGCTCGGCCCCCTTTGGATCCTTCCCGAGCAGGGTCGGCAGAAGATCACGGCTGTCCGCAGCCGCGCCTTCGGGAAGGTCCCGGCCGAGAAGCTGTGCCAGGCTGCCGAGCAGGTCAGCCTGTGAAAACAGGGCACCACTCACTCCGGGCCTCACCCGCTCCGGCCAGCGGACGATGAAGGGCACCCGCGTCCCGCCTTCATGAATCTTGTACTTGCCACCGCGAAACGGCCCGGCAGCGCGGTGGCCCCGGTCGACGCCTCCGGAGCCCTTCGTCTCGCAGCCGTCGAGGTATCCCCCGTCGATGTAGACCGGTCCGTTGTCGCTGGTGAGGATGACCAGCGTATCGCTGGCCAACCCCTCCTTCTCAAGCAGTTCGAGGATGGCGCCAACGCTCCAGTCGAAGGATACCATCGCATCGCCGCGCAGGCCTTGGTCGCTCACGCCACGAAAGCGCGGATGCGGCCAGCGCGGCGCATGGATGTCGTTGGCCGAGAAGAACAGGAAGAAGGGCCCGCCGGCATGCCCGCGAATGAACTTCCCAGCCTCGCGGACCAGATCATCCGCGATGTCCTCGTCACGGAAAAGCGCCGCCATGCCGCCGCGCATGTAGCCGATGCGACCGAGTCCGTTGATCACCGTGCCGGAGTGCGCCGCGTCGCCGGGGTAGGCGGTGATGGCTTCCGGTTGCAGGCGGGCGTCGGGATACACGGTCCCCGGAACTTCGTCGGGAATCCGGCGACCCCGCCGAACCGTGATCGGGTCCGCCGGATCGAGGTTCACCACCCGACCGCCCTCCACGTAAACGCAGGGCAGTCGGTCGTTGGTCGCGGGTAGAATGAAGTGGTGATCGAATCCGATCGCCTCGGGACCGGGCTCGATCCGGCCGTTCCAGTCGATCGCCTCGTCATCGAGCCCGAGGTGCCACTTGCCGATGACGGCCGTCCGGTATCCAGCCTGCTGAAACAAGTCCGCCAGCGTGAACTGCCCGGGATCGATCAGCATGTTGGCCAACCCGTGCGCGATGCCCGTCCCGGGCTTGCGAAATGCCATCTCGCCGGTCAGCAGCGTGTAGCGGGACGGAGTGCAGGTCGCGGCAGCGCAATGCGCATCGGTGAAGCGCAGGCCCTGCGCCGCGAGCGCATCGATGCGGGGCGTCGGGATCTTGGTCGCGCCATACACCCCCACATCCCCGTATCCGACGTCGTCACCATAGATGATGACCACGTTGGGGCCGCGGCCTGCCGCGTCCTGCGTCACGGCTTCGCCTGGCCCTGCCAACAGGCAGAAACTCAGGACTGGAAGGAGCCACATGTTCACTCCGCAACGGGTGTGAGGGTGAGTTTCCGCAGCTGGATCGGATTCCAATGGTCGGGCATGGGCTTGAGTTCGATCACGGCTTCCTCCGCCGGCAGCTCGATTTCACCCATCGGCATGGTTTCCCAGCTGAGTCCGTCTCCGGTGGCCGGAATCTCGACCGTCTGCGACGACTCGCCCACCTTGAGCGAAAGCTTCGCCGGCACGGCGGCGGCGACTTCAGCCTCGACCTTCCACTTCGCAGCCTTGCCGGTCTGCACCCGGTACTCGACGCGGTAGTTCGGGAGTTTCCAGTCGGTGAGGTAGGCCGCCGCTCCGGTGCCTTCGACCTGGATGTTGCCGCCGACCGCACCGAAGGCATCCGCGTCGAGCGCGAGCAGCGTGAGCGTGCCGTCGGCATCCGGCGTGGCGTAGGGCTGCTGGGTGACGGTGAGCGGGCCGGGAAACTCAAGGCGCGCGACCGAGATGTCGGGATCGGTGGCACCGCCGGGCAGATGCACCACCACGCCGTCGACGGTGCGCTCGGCAGTGACCGTGGCACCTCCCTTCAGCATGACACCGGCGGAAGGCAGCTCCTTCAGCGTGGGGAGCAGGATCTTCCCATCCGCAGGCCAGTCCCAGATGTGAAGGTAGAGGGTGGTGCCGCCGTTCTCACCGGCCCTCTGCGTCACGCGTCCCCACGGCAGGCGCCGCGGGAACGGGCTCGCCTGGGTGGCGTGGATGGCCTCGGCGTTGACGTCCATCCAGCGGGCGATCGCCTCGAGGCGGTCGATGCTTTCCTGCGGAATGGAGCCATCGGCACGTGGACCGATGTTGAGCAGCAGGTTGCCACCCTTGCTGGCGATGTCGGACAGCATGCGGATGAGCCGTTGCGAACTCTTCCAGTTGCGGTCGTTCACCTTGTAGCCCCAGGTGTCGTTCATGGTCATGCAGACCTCGAACATTTTCCCGGGAAAGCCGCGCGGGGGGATGTGCTGCTCGGGCGTGCTGGTGTCGCCCTCGAACCCCGGGCCGAGGCGGTTGTTGTTGATGATGTCCGGGTGCCCGGCCACCAGCGCGGCAAACGGGGCGACGCGCTCCTCGGTCATCAGGACGGGTGTGTCCCACCAGATGATGGCGGGGTCGTAGCGCTCGATGATCTCCCGCGCCTGCGGCAGGGCGATGGTCTTGAGATACTCGTCGAAGTCGCCCTTCTGGGCGGGGTCCCACACCTTGCCGGGAGTGCCGCTGGTCGCACCGCCGGGGTGGACCCAGTCCTGCGCCTGCGAGTAGTACAGACCGAACTTCATGTCGCGCTTGCGCACCGCCTTGGCCAGCGGCGCGAGCAGGTCGCGCTTCGCCCCGGATGCCATCACGTCCCAATCGGTGACCGCCGAATCGTAGAGCGCGAAGCCGTCGTGGTGCTTGGAGGTGATGACGACGTACTTCATGCCCGCGCGGGCTGCGAGATCGGCCCACGCTTCCGGGTCGTATTTCGCGGCGGTGAACTCCGGCGCGTATGACTTGTATTTCTCCACCGGGATCTTGCGGAAGCGCATGATCCACTCGCCGATGCCCTTGATCGTCTCGCCCTCCCACTCGCCCGCGGGGACGGCATAGACGCCCCAGTGAATGAACATCCCGAAGCGCGCCTCGCGGAACCACTGGGTGCGGTCGGCTTCCTCATCATCTTCAGCCAGGGCCGGCATGACGAGAGCGGAAATGATGCAAAGCGCGGTGAGGATGAATTTCATGAGACCGGTTGCCGGCGGCATTCACCGTCCGCCGGTACTGAGTTCAAACATTGCATCGCCGATGGCCTTGCCAATGTCGAGATAGCTTTCGGCATTTCCGAAATAATGGCTCGCGTTGCCGCCCGGAGAAACCTCCCGGCTGCGGAGAAACGGGCGGGTGTCGATGGCAGCCGCGTGGTCGATCGATGCCGAAATGCCAAGTTGGGCCTCGCGCACAGCCCCGGCATACGTGCCCTCCCAGCCGAGGGCGGCGACGACGACCGGCAGTTCCGGTAGGCCCAGGTCCTTGCGCAGGTCGCGGATCAGGTTCGGAAGGTGCTTCCCATACTCTTCCGCCATGCGCGCGGAGGAGGCATCGGCGATGCCTTGGAACCAGACCATGCCGGCGAGTTCGACCGGCTGTCCCCGGTAGCCGGGATAGTAGCGGTCCATGTCGGCGAGCGTCTTTTTCACACCGTTGACCAACTCCATGTATTCCTGACCGCTCATCAGATAAGTTCGGGGGTCGAGCCATTCGTCGATGTGCTTGAGGCCGGTGCCGGTGTGTTCGGCGTTGCCGGGGTTCTTGTAGACATTTGCCCTGCCCTCGAAGTGCTTCATCACCGCGCCCTGATAACTCCCGGTGATTGAGTCGCCGATGAGCAGGACGCGTGGCAGCGGCTTGCCCGCATTCGGGTGGGCGGCGAGCGCGGCCTCGATCGCCTCGATGGCCTTCGGCGCGAGGTTGCCGGTGCTGTGGACGTCGGCCTTCTTCGGGTAGCCCTGGCGGATCGACTCGGCGTGCAGGTCGTTGATGCGCACGCCGTTTTCCTTCATGATCTTCTCCGCGACGGCATTGTAGCGGGAGGGATCCTCCTTGAAGCGGCCGGGCAGGTCCTCGTGCATCGGCGTGATCGTGCCCCAGACCAGCGTGGCGCCGGTCGCCTTCATCTTCCTCACCAACTCGCGCAGGTTCCTGTCGAATACATCCAGCGGGGTGGTCAGCTTGCCGTTGAACTTGTCGCTGTGCCATTTGTCGCCCGGCTTCGGGTCGCGGTAGGCCATGTCCCAGACGCCCCAGTTGAAATGGATGACGTCCCACTTGGCATCCTCCACCGGCACACCGCCGCTGGAGGGCGGCAGGTAGTCGTGGGCCAGCGAGCGGGAGCCACGGCGGAACGACGAGGCATGGGTGCCGAAACGCAGCAGCATCAACGGTTCCTCGAATTGATCCCCGAGCACGTGGCCGAGCGCCTGCTCGATGCCGATCATCCCGCGCGGCTCCCGTCCGCCGTAGGCGACATCGCCGACCTTGAGGAAATGCCCGGCGCTTTCGGTGTTGTTGTGGATCGGGTGAGCGTCGATGAGGACGACGTCGTCGCGCATAGCCCAGCCGCCGCCGGGGTTCTTCAAAAACGACCACTCCGGCTGGTTGCGGACGACGGTGTCGAGGGTGCCGGGCTTGTCGAGCAGGGGAATGCGGAAGGCGTGGCCCGGCTTACCGAAGAAGATGGTGCGGAAGGCATGCCGCTGCCCGGGCTGGAGCTTGACCGGCGTAACGGTCGCCGCCGCCTGTCCCGGCTCGCGTCGATACGCCTCGGTGCCATTGACCGTCGTCACGTTGAAGGCCGAATCCCCGTGCCCGGGGCGGAACTCGTAGTGGCCCTCGAAGGGCACCTCGACCCAGCCGCGCAGCACGGTGGTGTGACCGTCCAGCATCGCCACCCCGGGAAAAGGCGTGAAGGGTACCGGCTCGCGGCCGCGCCGCTTGGGGTGAATCCGGCGCGTGCGTTGCTCACCCAGTTCGACGAGGCCGGCGGCGACCGGCTCGAGCGTGTCGTAATCGGCCGACGGCGACCAGGCACCGGCATAGACCGTGCAGTGGACGTGCTTCTTCTCCTCGTCGGCGGTCGCTTTCGGATTCGGATAGAAGGCATCGGTCACTCCATCGGTGCCGCCGTCGATCGGTGCCTGCTCGAGGACGAGCTCGTCGCCGGCGAGGATGATCGCCCGGATCGGTCCCGGCGATGCGCCCATCGCCGGGCCGGACAGGAACACCAGGGGGAGCACAATCGCGCGGAGGAGACAGCGGGAATCCATCATGAGACCCGGGGATCAGGGAATCGCCTTCCGGATCGCCAGCGTCGGCCCGGGGAGCACCGGGTGGCGGTGGCTGGCGATGCCGTGCACCAGACCGGCCTCGCCGGTCTCGGCGGTGTCGCGGACGACGATCAGCGTAAGCGTCGATCCCGCCCGTTCCCGCAGGTAACCGGCGAGGGTTTCACCATCGATGCCGAAGCGTCCCCGTTGCACGCCCTGCGGCACCACGAAGGTGCCGAGCTTGCGAAGCTGATCCGGATGGATTGCCGCCGATCTGTCGTCCATATTGGCCGGGGCGTTGTGCGGGCGGAGGCCGTTCTCGTCCCACGGCTCGTCGTCGCCCGCCAAGCCGTAAACGGTGAAGGTCGCATCCGGGAGGTGCGATGCCAGGCCCAGCCCGGTCGGGGTGAAGTGAACGATCAGTTCGGCCGAGCCGATGCCTGCGGCGTCGATGCCGGTGAGGTCGAAGCCGAGGTAGGCGTTGCGTTGGAACCCGGTGTCCTCGCGTTTCAGATACAGCAGCACGTCGGAATCTGTTTCGAGAATCGGGCCGATGTAGGCGTCCTTGGAGGCTTCGATCAGGCTCCAGCCCGGCCCTTGAGACATGGCCGCGTCGGGCTCCGAGCTGATCCGCTCCTGCAAGCCGTCGGTCACCGGCCCCGTGGTGCGGCCATCGACGGAACCGCGCTGGCCGGTCTTCAGGGCGACCACTTCGCCGGTGGAGGCGTTCTCGACATCGACCAGTCCCTCGAAGACCTGCGTCAGGGTCCTGCCGGTGGCGGGATCGACGCTCACGGCGAAACGCGTGCCGTGGTCGATCACCCGGGCCGACGGGGTCTCGATGCGGAAACCGATCGCCGAGTCGGGAATGTTCGCCACCGCGGTGCCGCGGGTGACCCGGCAGTTCATCGCGTCGAGCAGCGTCAGTTCGACCGGGCCCTCCAGCGACACCTCGGCCCCGGAATCGAAGCGCAGGATCACCAAGCCCTGCTCAAGCCGCAGACTCCCCGATCCGAGCCGGGCACCTTCGGCAGTCGGCAATTCGCAGCTTTCCCAAGTCGCGCCGCTGACCGTCTTCAGGGTGGCAAAGCTTCCGTCCTTCCTCCAGCCGAAGACCAGCAGCAGCGCCAAACAGGCAGCGGCGGCAGTGATCGCGGCCGGAACCCACGGGCGGCGCGAGGTGGCAGCGGACCGTCCCGGTCCGGTCACCGGCATCGATTCCACCTCGCGGCCACCGGTGTATTCGAGGTGCAGCCGGGCGTGCAGGTCCATCAACTCGCGATAGTGGCGGCGGGCATCCGCGCTTCTCTCCAGGATCCCGTTGAGGGCGCGGCGCCCGGCCTCGTCGAGCTGGCCGTCGAGCGCCTCGGCCATCAGCCGGCGGAGTTCCCTTTCGTTGAAATCCGGTGTCTTCATGGGGCGGTCTCCCTCATTTTGGAGCTGATGCAGACTTGCAGCAGTTCGCGCAGGCGCATCAGGGTCATCTTCATCGCGCTTTCGCTCTTGCCGCAATCCGTCGCCAGCTTCCTCACCGGCACCTGGTCGTCGTAGCGGCTCTTGATCAGGCGGCGCTGATCATCGTCCAACTGGCCGAGGCAGTCGCGCAGCGCGAGCTTGCGCTCGTTCTCGTCGAAGCAGGCCCGCTCTTCCTCCTCGGCGATCAGCGCCAGCAGTTCCTCGCCGAGCAGGCTCGGACCCCGTTTTCGGTCGCGCAGGAAAGCCATGGCCTGGAAATACGCGCACTTCCGCGCCCACGCCCCGAAGTCGGTGCCGGGCGTGAAGGTGTCCATCCGGCGCCACATCACCAGATTGGTCTCCTGCAGGACGTCGCGTGCATCGTGCAGGTTGCCAAGCAAGGTCACGAGGTAGCCGAAGAGGCGGTTCTGCCAGTCGGTCAGCTCGTAGACGAATTCCTTGTCGGGCTCGGGCATGGTGAAATGAAGAACCCCGGAGGAGACCGTGACGGCTCCACCGGGGTGAACGCTAGCTCCGGGAAGCCGCAGGATCAATCACCGGCGGCGGCGCAGGAGTCCGAGAAGACCGAGACCACCGAGCAGGGCGATGGAGGGCTCGGGGATGGCGCTTACTTCGCCAAGTAGTTGGATGTCGTCGAAGAAGTGCGTCCGCCCACTGGTGCGGGTAGAACTTTGGCTGCTCGCATCGCTCACATAGAAGCGGAACTCTACGGTGGTGTCAGTCAGTCCCTGGAAGGAAGACCCCGACAAGTCGGCGATGATAGTTTGTTCAGCTAACGTACCACTATTTCCCGTCATTATCGTGGAATCGGAGAGCACATCGCCACTGGTGAAACCGGTAAGACTTGTAGCGATGCCGACACCAAAGTAGTAGGAGGCCAGCGCCGAGTAATCATATTGGATTGAGGTCAAATCGACCACTACGCTATCCGGGATGGTGAGGGTGAAGCCAAAATACCAATTATTGGTTACTGCATTGCCCATCGCTTCACCAATCGTATCATTACTCGCTACAGTGGGCGTGGGCGAGGTGACAGAGGCCCCGACCCACAGGTCACCGTCGCTGAATGTCGCACCGCTAAGACCCGATCCCCGAGTCACATCGCTCATGCTGGTGGAAGATTCGATGTCGCTGCTCGCGGGCGAGTCACCTTCGAACTCATAATGGGCGATCGTCACTGCTTGGCTAGTAGCCGCTAGGACTGAAATAAGGCCGACGATTAGAAATGGTTGGTTCATAGAATTTTTGCGTTTTCCAGACCTCAAAGAAGAGATTCCACAGGTTCAGATACCGCCAGAACAGCCCGGGTCACAAATCTCCGGATTTTTCTGCGCTGGAATTTCAGTTTTGCGTGACGGCGACATTGACGAAGAGCTTGCTGACAGGCGTTCCGGTGACGGTGGCCGTGACGGTGGTGGTGCCGGCGACCGGAGTGTTGGGTGAAGCTGAGAAGCTCACCGTGGTGCCACCGCTGGCGGCTCCGTTGGGATGGAAGGTGGCCAGATCGGCGGACCACTGGTAAACGGCAGTCAGGTCGCTGGCCGGGGTGGCGTTCTGCGGGTGGGTAAAGGTGAAGGTGCCGGCTCCGGAATTCACGGTGCCGGCGATCAGTCCCTGCGAGAACGCGCCCGGTTCGGTGCCGAAGAAGTTTTCCACGCCGTTGTCGATGCCGTCGCCGTCGGGGTCATCGTTGAGGCCGGTGAGTCCCCCGAGTCCGGTGAAGCCGCCGATCCAGTCGCTGAAGTTGTTGCCGCCGGTGCCGCCAGAGGTGGTGTAGTTGATCACCAGCGTGAAGGGGCTGGGTTGGTCTTCGTCGGAGAAGCGGGTGTATTGGTTGGCACTGACCTCGGTGGACTGTTTGACGAGGAGGTTTACGGTGTTGTCACCGGCGAGGGCGTCTTCGACCAATGTCACGAATGCCGGTTCGGGAACAAAGGTTGCCACGGCATTGGCACTCACGCTGTGGCCGGTGACGGCGGCGACCCGCGTGCTCGGCGTGCCGCCGGCGGCCGTGTCGCCGGTTCCGTTGTCGCCATCGCCATCGGGGTCGTCCCAGTCCGCCGCAGCCTCGACAAACTCAAAGCCGTAGTCATGGACGTCGATGTCGAGCGATCCACCCGCGCCGTTCGCGTTGCGGTTGGTGCCCACCAGGGTCACGCCGACGATGTCGATCGTGCCAAGTGCCGCGAGCGATGAGGTGTCGAAGCGCAGCAATCCCCGCGCGGCGCTGCCGCCGGAGAAGCTGCCAACCAGCAGCTCGTCATCGGGATCGCCGTCCTGGGGACCATTGCCGGTCCGGAGGTAGGTATCGGCCACCACGGTGAGGTTCAGGGTGGCCGCGACCGTGAAATTCCAAGTGGCGTCATCGAGGATGCCGTCGAAGGGGTTGTCGTAGATATACTTCTCGGCATCATTATTTCGGATTTCTTGAGTGTGGCAGATATAGTCATCATTGCGGCTGCGTATTAACTCCCGATGATAGAATTGAAG
>NZ_JBISBU010000062.1:0-32033 GCF_044385805.1 Haloferula sp. A504 | reverse complement strand
CTCTTCTTCTGCTGGAGCTGGTGGATGCGCTCCTCGACGGTGCCCTGGCAGATGAGCTTGTGGACGAAGACCGGGTTCTTCTGGCCGATGCGGTAGGCGCGGTCGGTCGCCTGGGCTTCGGCGGCGGGGTTCCACCAGGGGTCGTAGTGGATCACGGTGTCCGCCGCCGTGAGGTTGAGGCCGGTGCCGCCGGCTTTCAGGGAGATGAGAAAAAGCGGGATTTCGCCGGTTTGGAAGCGCTCGACCAGCTCGCCGCGGTTCTTCGAGCCTCCGGTGAGCATGAGGTAGCGGACCTTCCGCCGCTGGAGGTGCGCGGCGATGAGGTCGAGCATCGAGGTGAACTGCGAGAAGAGCAGGATGCGCCGGCCTTCCTCGACCAGGGTGTCGAGCAGGTCGGCGAGGTAGTCGAGCTTGGCCGAGCCGGCGGCGTCGGCCTCGAGCTTCGACTCGTTCCCGAACTTGAGCAGCTTCGGCTCGCAGCAGATCTGGCGCAGCTTGAGCAGCGCCTCGAGGAAGAGCATGTGGGAGCCTTCGAGACCCTTGATCGCGATCGACTGACGGACCCGCTTGTCCATCGTCGCGCGGACGGTCTCGTAGAGGTCCTTCTGGGCGGTGTTGAGCTCGACCGGGTGGACGAGGATGGTCTTCGGCGGCAGTTCCTTGGCGACCTGGTCCTTGGTGCGGCGGAGGATGAGCGGGGCGACGCGATCCTTGAGGGCCTGCTGGCGGCCCTCGTCGCCCTCGTCCTCGATCGGCTTGCGGAAACGGCGCTTGAAGTCCTCCTGCCCGCCGAGGAAGCCGGGCATGAGGAAGCGCATCAGGCTCCAAAGTTCGCCGAGGTGGTTCTCCACCGGGGTGCCGGAAAGGCAGAGCCGGTGACGGCCTTCGAGCTCGCAGGCGGCCTTCGAGACCTTGGCGGCGGGGTTCTTGATGTACTGCGCCTCGTCGAGGATGATCACGTGATACGAGAACTGCCGTAGTTGCTCCACATCCCTCTGCAGCAGCGCGTAGGAGGTGAGGACGAGGTCGGCGTAGGGAATGGAGCGGAAGTATTTCCGGCGCCGGGGTCCCTCGAGAACCAGAGGTGTGAGCGAGGGCGCGAACTTTTTCGCCTCGGCCAGCCAGTTGGGCACCACGGAGGTGGGGGCGACGACGAGGGCGGGAGTCTTCTCCAGCCGGCCCGCCTCCTTCTCGGCGAGCAGGTGGGCGAGGGTCTGCATGGTCTTTCCCAGCCCCATGTCGTCGGCGAGGATGCCGTGCAAATCGTGTTCGGCGAGGAAGCGCATCCACTCGAATCCGGCCTTCTGGTAGTCCCGGAGATCGGCGCGGAGGCCGACGGGGACATGGGTTGACGCGTCACGGGTTGACGGGTTTTCGCTGAGTGAGCGAATGAGTTGCTCGAGTCTCTTGGGTGGGGAGAACTTTTCCGGGTCCTGATGGGCAAGGCCGGCGGCATCGAGCGGGTGCAGCCGGAGTTTCGAGCCCTTGAAGCGGCGGGGGTCGATCAGCGCGGACAACTGCTGGAGGATGCGCCGGATGCGGTCGGCGGGGAGCTGAAGCGAGCGTCCGTCGTCGAGTTGGTGCAGGATGCTGCCCTCGGCGGGAAATTCCAGCGTGACCTCGTCGGCCCCGCGGTCGAGGAGGTCGGCGAGGATGGGCAGCAGGTCGAGTTGCCGGCCGCCGACGTCGAAACCGACGGACAGGTGGAACCATGAGCCGCCGGGGTCGCTCTCGAGCCGGTAGTCGATGGCCTCGGGGTCGACCGGGATGACCTCGTGGCCGACGTCGTCGTCGAAGGACACGGTCCAGCCCTGGGCTTCGAGCTGCTTCGACCCGATCGCCCGCAGCCACGGCCAGTAGTCGTGATGGCTGCCGTGCTGGGGAAACCAGAGCCCGGCCGAGGAGGGTGAGGCACCCGGGGAGTCCTTCTTCTGGTCGAGGGCGAGAAGGAAGCGGTACTGCGGCTGGGAGCCGAGCGAGGCGAGCCCGGTCTGCTGGAGCTGGAGGATGGCATTCATCTCCGCCGCCCCGTCGCGGGCGAGGATGGAGCCATCGGCCAGCGGCTGTTCCCGGAGCCCCGGCTTGCCCCCTAGGGGGGTACGGTGTTCGCCGTAGCGAACTTCCGGCCGCGCCACGACCCAGTCGCCGGTGTCGGGCAGCTTGAGCGCCTGGAGCAGCAGCCGGACGACGCGTGAGTCGGTCGGCTCGCGGGCCACGCGTAGATGGAAGGACGGGGGATGGGCTCGCGCCGCCGGCGCGGCGGGGGGATGGGTGCCGATGGGGTTTTGCGCCGCTGGCGCGGCGGGGGGATGGGTGCCGATTTCATAATCGGCGCTCCGATCGGCGTTCCTGTCGAGCAGGTCGTCGAGCTTGCGGGGCTTCGAGACCACGGTGAGCAGGGCGACGGCGTGGGGGCAGAAGCTCCGGAGCTCGCAGGCGCAGGTGCTTTCGAAATCCCAGCCGCTCCCTTCGGGCCAGAGGATGATCTCGCAGGGCTCGCCGCCCACTTCGGCCCGGAGGACGAGTTGGCCGTCCTGCCAGTCGCCGCGCAGGCCGCGGACCCGGCCCTTGAGCTTGGTTCCAATACCCAGCACCTCATCCTCGAAGCGACCTTTCCAGGCCCCGGCGAGGAGATGGTCGCGGATGTCGGAATCAGTGGCCACGTGATCCGGCGAGACTACGGCCCCGCAGGCAGGCGGTCCAGCGTCGGACGACCGGGATCACTCGACCACGGGCCGCAGCGGCTTCTCGGAATCCGGCGACTCGACCGGATACTGGGCGCCGGCGTCCTCGAGCGCCTTTACCATCGCGGCGATCATCCGCTTGCGTTCTCCGGGCCTGGCTTGGGCCAGGTTGTTCTGTTCGGCGCGGTCCTCGGCGAGGTTGAAGAGCTCGCAGCGCTCCGCCGCGGGCTTGGTGTAGTGGTAGATGAGCTTCCAGTCGCCCTTGCGATACACGGTGTAGTAGCTGCTGCGGTGGGAGTGGGGGAAGTGCATCAGCCATTCGGCTTCGCGATCGAGCGGTTTGCCCGCCAGTGCCGGGGCGAGGTTGTCGCCATCGACCGGCTCCTCGTAGTCGACGCCCGCGAGTTCGAGGAGCGTGGGAAAGATATCGGTGATGTCGGCGGCTTGCCGGTTGAGGGTTCCGGCTGCGATGGGCAGCCGGGCCTGAAGCGGGTTGGCGGGATCCGGCCTGGCCCAGGTGGCGATGAAGGGGATGCGCATCCCGCCCTCGTAGTGGGTGCCCTTCTTGCCGCGGAGGGGGGCGGAGCTGGCAACTTCGTGGGTGCCTCCAAGCGGAGCGTCGCTGCCATTGTCGCCGAGGAACAGGACCAGGGTGTTTTCGGCGACGCCGAGAGCCTCGACCTGATCGAGGATCTGTCCGACCGAGGTGTCCATGCTTTCGATCATGGTGGCGTAGGCCTTGGCCGGCTTGGGGATGTCGGCGTCGGCATAGTGATCGAGGTATTTCCGGTTCGCCTGAAATGGTGCATGAACCGCGTAGTAGGCCATGTAGGCGAAGAACGGCTTCTTGGATTCGACGGCCTTGCCGAGGGCGGCATTCATCTCCCCGGTCAGCGCCTCGGTCAGGTAGATGTCCTTTCCGTGATACTTCTCGAGGTCGGGGACGGCCCGCTGCTTGTTGCCCTTGATCCAGCCGAATCCATCCGTTCCGTAGTAGCTGCCCGGCTGGCCCCACGAGCAGCCGCCGATGTTCACGTCGAAGCCGAAGTTGCCGGGAAATTCACCGTAGGCATCGATGGGCCCGAAGTGGGCCTTGCCGGCGTAGATGGTGTGGTAGCCGCCGGCCTTGAGGCGTTGCGGCAGGGTCTGGTCATCCTTCGTGATCCCCTCCCATTTCCAGTCCGGCGGCCCCTGCGGGCCGCGATTGTTGTTCTCCGAGCGGATCCACTGGGTGGTGTGATGACGCGCCGAGCTTTGCCCGGTGATGATCGAGATCCGGGTCGGTGAGCAGACGCTGTTGGCGTAGAACTGCTCGAAGCGGATGCCGGTCTTCGCCAACCGCTCCATCGAGGGCGTGCGGTAGAGGCGATTGAGCGGGTGGACTTCCGGCTTGCTGTCCGGCCCGGCGAGAAAGGGCACCGAGGTGTCCATCAGTCCCATGTCGTCGACCAGAAAGACGAGGATGTTGGGACGCTCGGCGGCGAGCGCGGGACTGATCGCGAGGACGAGGGCAAGCAGGCGGGTCATGGGCGGCATACGCCCCCGTAGCCCCGGGCTTATCAGGAGCACGATGTCGGCACAAATCCCATGGCCAAAAGGTGCCGGACGCGGTAAGGTCACGGTTGCAACTCCCATAGCCATGAATGCGAAAATCGACCCCGTTGCCGAAAAACTCGCGCACGTCGATGCGCGACTCGAGGCGCTTGAATACAAGCTCCAGGAAATCGGCCGCCCCGCGGCCAACCGGCTGTATGAACGACTGGAGGCCCTGAAGGTCGAGGACCGCGCCCTGCGGCGCAACCTCGAGGAAGCCGAGGACAAACCGAATCCGGCCCGGCTGGCTCACCTGGACGCCCTGATCCGCCACATCGAGCGCGAGGAACTCTCGGTCGAGCACGAGGCGGCCTTCCTGGAGAACTCGGCGCCGTCATCGGTCACGGTCGCCGCCGAAACCGGGGCGCGCGTGGCCAAGGTTCTCGGCAGGGGGATTCACAAGGTCCTGCACGGCCATCACCCCTTCGGCCATTCCGTGTTTGTGAACCACAGCCACGCCAGCCTCGTGGAGTACCACGGACTGAAGGAAGAGGCGGCTCCGACGGTCCGCAAGCCGTAGCTGCCGCCGGCTGCCGATCGATTGTCCGTCAACGTCATTCCCCGAGCGCCTTTTCGATGGCGGCGGTGACCTCCTTGCTGTCGGGCTTCTGCCGGGGCTCGAAGCGGGCCAGCGGCTTGCCGTCGCGGTCGATCAGAAATTTCCCGAAGTTCCACTTCACGTCGCCGGGGAAGGCGCCGTCCTTGCCGGTCAGCGCGGTGTAGAGCGGATGCTGGTCCTGGCCCTTGACGTGGATCTTCTCCATCAGCGGGAAGCTCACGTCGAACTTGGTGCTGCAGAATTCCTGAATCTCCTCGAGGGTGCCCGGCTCCTGATTGCCGAAGTCGTTGCAGGGGAAACCGAGCACCACGAAGTCCTTCGACTTGTATTTGTCGTAGATCGCCTCGAGCGCCGCGTACTGCTTCGTCAGCCCGCATTTCGAGGCGGTGTTCACGACGAGGACGACCTTGCCCTTGTAGTCGGCCAGTGAGGTTTCCTTGCCGTCGATGGTCTTGAAGGGGATGGCGCTCAAGTCTCCCGCGAAAGAGGGTGAGCTGAGCGTGACCGTGGCGGAGAACAGGGACAGGAGGCGTTTCATGAGCCGGAAGGTAGGTCGTGATCCGCCGCGCGCAAGCGGTCGTATGGGCTGATGCTTCAGTAGTAGATCCGGCTCTGATAGGGACTCCAGGCACCCCAACCGTAGCGGCTCCAACCGAGTGAGGCTTCCATCTCGATCTCGGCGGCGGCCCGCTGGTCGCGGGCGATCTGCTGTTCGACCGCGAGACGCTGATATTTCTCGTGTTCCTCGGCACCGCCGACATAGACCACGCCCTGGTCCGAATCCTTGTAGCCGTAGACCATCTTTCCATTCATTTCCTTGTTGTAGAGCTTGTAGGGCTCCATCCGGTCGTAGAGCGCCGTCTGTTCCTCGTTGGCAGGCTTTCTGGGCTGGAAACCGGAGGCGGAAAGGAGGCGCTTGGTGTTGGACGAGCCCATGCCGGCGCACGAAGCCAGGACGAGGGTGAGAACAAGAGCGATGAAGGTGGCTTTCATGATCGGGGGATTCTGGCGGATGGAGAGCAGATGCGCAAGTTCACGTCCTGCGGAGCGCGGGGTGGTGGCATTCGGAGCTCCGGCGGGGACACAAAAAACGACCGCATCCCGGCGAGGGGTGCGGCCGTGAAAAAGGGGGCGCGGGGGCCTCAGCCCTGGTCGTCGCCCGGCTTGTCCGGCCGGTTTTGAAGCCGCTTGCGCAGGTTGGCGATGGTCTGTTCCTTCTGCTGAACGGAACCTGCCAATCGCTTCCGCAGCTCTTCGGCTCCGGCCAGCTTGCGCTGGGCTTCGGTCAGCTGCTGCTTCTGCTCAGCGGCGGTCTGCTGCGCGGCTTTCAACTGCTCTTGCAGCGCATCGATCTTGGCGGCACCCGCCGCACGGGCCTGCTGGAGTTCCTTGCGCGCGTCGGCTTGCGCCTTCTGAGCCTCGGCCAGCTGCTTTTCCTGCTCGGAGGTCTTCTTCTGGCTGGCTCCCAACTGTTTGCGGAGCTCGTCGAGCTTGCCCGCGCCTTCCGTCTGCGCCTGTTCCAGCTCCTTGCGGGTGTTGGCGTGGGCTTTCCGCGCCTCCGTAAGTTGTTCCTGCAGCTGCCTGGCCTGCGTTTCGGTCTTGGCGAGAGCCTCCTGCCCCTTCTTCAACTCGGCTCCCATCGCTTGCTCGGACCGCTGGGCCTGCGTCCGGGCGTCTTGAAGGGCATTCCTGACTTCGCCGAGCTCCTTGCGGGTGGTTTGCAGCTGCTTGACGGTTTCGGCATTGGCTTTAACGGCTTCCGCGAGCTGTTTGCCGGCCGTCTGGCTTTGCCCCTTGAGCTGCCGGTTCTCGCGCATCAGGGCCGCCTTCTCCCGCGGCTCCTTCATTTCCTTGCGCAGCTGGACCAACTCGGCCTCCAGCGAGGTGAACTCTTTCATCGTGGTGTCCAGGCGGTCACGGAAACTCCCGAGCTTCTTCTGGGCCTCGCCGCCGATGGCGAGCTGCTCGGCGCGCTCCTCGGCGGTCTTCTTCCATTCGGCGGCGTTCTTTTCGAAGCTGGCGGCCTTTCGCTTCCAGGCTTCCGCCGACTGGCGGCTTTCCGCGAGTTGCTTCCGGAGTTCCGCAATCTCGCGTTCCTTGTGCGTATTCGCCTTCTGGCTCGCGGCGAGTTGGATCAGTGCCTCGTCGCGGCGGTTCACCGCCTGGGTGACCTGCTGGCGCGCCTGCTTCAGCGTCGCGGAAAGGGAGTCGAAACTTTCGAGGATGACTTGTTCGGAGATCGGGGCCTGCTTGGCGGGGGCGGCGACCGAGGCCGGAAGCGCTGAGATCAGCGCGCAGAGGAGGGTGGCTTGTGCGGTGTGGTTCATGGTCAGTCTGGTTTGAGACGAATTCGATTACTTCATAACTCCAAATATCCAATGTATCAAAAGCAATCTTGAAACACTTCGAGATAGAGTCGAGTGGCGGTCGGGTTTGTCCGCGAAGACTCACTCTTCGAGGGCGATGGCGCCCTTGATGTCCACGGCGACGACCGTGTCGACCGGGTCGGGGGCGGTCGCGGGCAGGGTCAAAGTGGCACCCTCGACCCTTACCTTGGCCCGATTCGCCAGCAGGCGGGCACCGGTGATCTCATTGGCCAGGCCGGGTAGCTTGAGCTTGCCGTCCTGTGGCCAGTCGAAGACGTGCAGGTAGAGCCGGGTGCCACCATCGATGGCTTTCATGGTGCAACGGCCCCAGGGGGTCGACTTGAACGGATTGGCCGAGGTGCCGTGGATCGACTCGGCGTTGACCTTCATCCAGTCACCGATGGCCTCCAGGCGTTCGACGCTCGGGGCGGGGATTTCGCCTTCGGCAGTGGGGCCGACGTTGAGCAGGTAGTTGCCGCCCTTGCTGGCGATGTCGACCAGATTGCGGATCAGCTTTTCGGAGGACTTCCAGTCGTGGTCGAGGTTCGAGTAGCCCCAGGTGTCGTTCATCGTCATGCACGATTCCCAGTCGACCCCGGGCAAACCGTTCGCGGGGATCTGCTGCTCGGGCGTGCCGTAGTCGCCGCGGAACTTGTCGTCCTTGCTCATGCCCTCCATGCCCTTGCGGCCCTTGTCGACGCGGTTGTTGACGATGATGTCGGGCTGCAGCGAGCGCACGTAATCGTCGAGGTCCTTGCCGCGCTCGTGGGTCCAGGCGTCCTCCCATTCACCGTCGAACCACAGGATGCCGACGTCGCCGTATTCGGTGAGCAGTTCCTTGAGCTGGGCCTTCATGTAGGCCGTGTAGGCGTCCATGTCGGGCGCGGGGTTGTCGGCGTTGCCGCGCCACGGCTTCTTGGTCCCCCAGTCCGGGTGGTGCCAGTCCATGATCGAGTGGTAGAGACAGAACTTGAGCCCGTGCTTGCGGCAGGCTTCGGCGAGCGGCTTGAGCAGGTCCTTCTTGTAGGGGGTGGAAGCGATGTCCCACTCGGTCTGTTTCGAATCCCACAGGCAGAAGCCGTCGTGGTGCTTGCTGGTGATGACGATGTACTTCATCCCGGCGTCCTTGGCCAACTTCACCCAGGCCTCGGGATCGTACTTCACCGGGTTGAACTGATCCTTGAGCGGCTCGTATTCGGCGACCGGGATCTTGGCGTGGTTCTGGATCCACTCGGCGATGCCCTTGTAGGGCTTGCCCTTCCACTCGCCGGCGGGAATCGAATAAACGCCCCAGTGGATGAACATCCCGAAGCGGGCCTCCCGGAACCACTCCATCCGGGCATCGCGCTCGGCCTCGGTTTCGGCATTCAGGGGGAGGGCGGACAGGGCGATCGCGAGGCAAAGCAGGGCCTTCATGACGAAAGAAACGCCATCCCGAGCCGGAATCTAGCACGGCTGACACGGGTTGTGAGAACCGTGGCGGCGGAGCGGTATCCTCGAAGTCATGAAATGTGGTTGGATGATGATCCTGCTGGCGGGTGCCGCGGCGGGAGCGATGCTCGAAATCAAACCCGGCGACGACCTCGCCGCCGCGCTCGAACGGTCCCGCCAGCTCCGCGCGGATCATCCAGGTGAAGCGGTCGAGCTGGTCTTTCTCGACGGCGTTCACCGGATTTCCTCGCCGCTGGTCCTGACCCCCGCCGACTCCGGCACGGAAGACGCTCCGCTGCGCCTGGTCGCGGCACCGGGGACGAAGCCGGTGATCTCCGGCGGCCGCAGGATCGGCGGGTTCACGGTCGGTGCCGACGGACTCTGGCGCGCGAAGGTTGAGGGGCCGGCCTTCGATCAATTGTGGGTCGATGGCCGGCGGGCGACCCGGGCGCGCGAGCCGGACGAGGGATTCGTGCGGATGAAGAAAGTCGATGAGGAAAAGCTCGGCGAGGACCGGGCACGGCAGACCGTCACGCTGCCGCCGAAGGTCCTCGAACCGTTGCGGACGCTCGAGGCCGCGGATTTCGCGCGGGTCCAGATGCTGGCCTACCACAAGTGGGACAACACGCGGCGCTTCCTCGACCGGATCGACGGCGACACGCTGGTCACCCATGGCAGGCCGATGAAGCCTTGGAACCGCTGGGACGCGAAGACCGGCGTGATTTTCGAGAACTTTTCCGCGGCGCTCGACGAGCCCGGCGAGTGGTTCCTGTCCCGCGGCGGCGAACTCACCTATCGGCCGCGGCCCGGCGAGGATCCCGCGACGGCCGAGGTGGTGGCGCCGGTCACGGAAAAGCTGCTGGTGATCCGGGGCCGCCCGGAGGCGTCGGTGGCGCATGTCAGGATCGAGGGCCTGGCGTTCCGGCACGCCGGCTGGAGCTGTCCGCCGGAAGGCTTCGAGCCGGCCCAGGCGGCGGCGCCGATCGAGGCGGTGATCCAGGCCGATCACGCCGCGTCCGTGACCTTCGTGGACTGCGAGATCGCCCACACCGGGATCTACGGCCTCTGGTTCCGCGACGGCTGCCGCGATTGCCGGCTGGAAAAGACCTACTTCCACGACCTCGGGGCCGGCGGGGTCCGGATCGGGTCATCGCAAATGGAGCGCAGCACCGGCGGCAACCGGGTCGAGGACTGCATCATCCGCGACGGCGGTCACGTCTTTCCCTGCGCGGTCGGGGTGTGGATCGGCCACAGCCCGGACAACCGGATCCTTCACAACGAGATCAGCCATTTCGCCTACACCGGCGTCTCGGTCGGCTGGCGCTGGGGCTATGCCGAGAGCGATGCGAAGCGCAACCGCATCGACTTCAACCACATCCACCACATCGGCGACGGCCGGCTCAGCGACATGGGCGGGATCTACACGCTGGGTCCGTCGGAAGGCACCACGCTGCGCCACAACCACATCCACGACATCGTCTCCTACGCCTACGGCGGCTGGGGGCTCTACAACGACGAGGGCAGCACCGGCATCCTGCTGGAGAACAACCTCGTCCACCGAACCACCACCGGCGGCTATCACCAGCACTACGGAAAGGAGAACGTGATCCGGAACAACATCTTCGCCTTCGCCCGCAACCCGCAGCTTCAGTTCACCCGGCCCGAAGAGCACCTCTCGTTCCGATTCACGGGGAATATCGTGATTTGGGACAAGGGCCCGCTGTGGGGCGGCGGTGCGCGTGGCAAGGGGATCCTCGAGTCCGAACGCAATCTCTACTGGCGCACCGATGGCGGTCCGATCGACTGTTTCGGCATGTCCTTCGAGGAATGGCGGGCGAAGGGGCAAGACCGCAACTCGGTCGTCGCTGATCCTGGATTTGTCGATCCGGCTCGCGGGGATTTCGATTTTCAGGACGAGGAGGCGGTGCGGATGATCGGGTTCCGTCCCTTCGATCCTGCCGCTGCCGGAGTGCGTGGCGATGCCGGGTGGAAGGCGCTGGCGCGTGAGACCCCGAAGCACTGAACGAGCGGATGTTTCGGATTCGGTTCGCCACGAGGCTTATCCTCGGCCACCGAAGCGGTTGAGGACGGGCAAATGCGTTTTTCCAGGGCTTCGCCGGTGAAATCAGGCGGAGATCCGGGGTGCATGAACGGCAGGTGCAGCGAAAACATTTGACCGGATCCGATTCCGGGTTTTGAAAAGCATCCATCTTTTCCATCATGAAGAATCGCCACCTCCTCTTTCTGCTGCCCGTCCCCGTTCTCCTGCTCAGCCAGTGCATCGTTGTCGAAGAGCCCGGCTCAACTACCGGCTCTACCGGACAACAGCCCTCTGGGTCCCAGGCTGGATTCACCCAGCCACTGACCGCCACTAGCGGCTCGGGTAGCGTGACGGTCCGCGAGGGCAATCGGACCCTGAGTGTCATCCGCACCGCCCTCCCGAACGTCGAGGAGACCCGCTGGTACAGCGAGCAGGAGCAGATTGCCGTCAAGTCCCGGGGCAATCATGGTCCGGCCACCGTGCAGCTCTTCGATAGCAGGACCGGCCGACAACTGGGCAGCGTTCCGGCCTATGAAGCCGCCAACGGGCCTGCCTGGGCGCGGGGCATGGCGGAATGATTGATGAATCTCAACACCAGATAAGCCACTCCAACCTCCCGATCCCATGATCCGTTCCATTCTGTTGTTCACTGCCGTCCTGGCGCTGTCCGCCGCCGGGGAAACCAAGGCGAAGCGCATCGAGTTCAAGCCCGGCGAGAGTCACACGGTCGTCAGTGGCGAGGTGAGCGGCCGCGATTCGGTGCTCTACAAACTCAACGCCCGCGACAAGCAGTGGCTGAAGGTTCTGATTCTCCCGGTCGGGAAGGGAGCGGATTTCAACATCTACATCCCGGGGCGCGGGCCGGGCGAGGAGGCGCTCTTCAACTCCTTGAGTGGTGGCAGGGAATACGTCGGCCAGCTCTACAAGAGCGGCGATCACTCGATCGATGTATTCCTCAACCGCGCCGCCGCAAGGCGGGGGGAAACGGCCGGGTACAAGATGCTGGTGAGCATCACCGACGAGAAGCCGCCCGAGGAGGAGAAGCCGGCCACGGGTCCGGTGCCCGACAAAGTGATCAACGATTGCCTGGCCGCCCTGCGGAAGCAGATCCCGGACAGGGAGATGAAGGTCATCAAGGCGGAGCGCGGGGAGACTTCGTTCATCATCGATGTCGACGTCGAAGGCGTGGAGAAGCCGTGGCGCTGCTATCACGACGGCACCCAGTGCACCGGCACCGAGTATCAGGGCGAGGGCTGAGGTTCGGAACTGCCCGAGACACCGGACCGCGAGAAGGCCAACGAGGTGCTGGTGGGAATCCGGGAGGAGTTCCGCCGGATCACTCCGGGATGACCACCAGCGCGGAGGTGCCGCCTTTCACCGAGGCGGGATCGATACGGGTGTCGAGCGTCACGAATTTCGCATCGTGGCGCACCGCCAGGGCGAGCAGGTAGAGGTCGGTGATCTGCGCCGGAGTGTTCGATCCCAGCGCCACTCCGAGCGAAGGATCGAGAATCGAGCGGTCCTCGGCAACGAAGTCATGTCCAGGCACCGAGCGGATCCGGGAGAGCATGGCAGCGGCATCGCGCATGTTCCCGGGGCCGGTGGGGTAGGCGGGATTGGCAAAGATCCGGAGGAAGCCGTTCTCAGTGAGGGTGCAGGTCAGGATCGTGTCAATCGCCCGTCCCCGGAACCACTGTTGTGTCCTCCCGTGGTGGTCGTGGAGTCGGTCGAAGCGGGCGAGCAATACGTTGATGTCGAAGAGCGCCCTCATCAGATCCCTTCCTGCTCACGAAGCCGGTTGACCAGCTCGTTCGTGACCGGCGGCCCGGTGTAGCCCTTCCGCTCGAATACCGGCCAGCCGTCCTCGTCGATGGTGAAATGCTCCTCCGCAGTCGGCGGCGGGACGGGGCGCAAATCCCGCTCCAAGGCGCGGGTCACCAACTCCCGCAGGGTCATCCGGCGCCGGGCGGCGGTCGCCTTCGCCTCGATCAGCAGATCGTCGGGGAGATCCAGCGTCGTTTTCATATGGGTAATCATATGGGTTTATGGGTCGACGTCAAGGTCACCGCTCCTTGGTGAGTGAATCCCCCCTCGGTCTCCCACGACTCTTGGCGGGGACTGGAAGATTGACCCGGCTCCACAATCTGGCATCACCCGGGCATGAGCCGCCATGGTCCGATGCATGATCCGTTTGTCTCCGGCATGATCTTCAGGCTCGAAGGGGCGATTCACGACTTCGACCGCGAATCCCGCAACTCGGGCCAAGCCGGGCCGAAGGATTCGGAGGTGAAGTCCGCCCTCCAGAAACTCGACAAGAAGCTCGCAGGCAAGCCGCCGAAGAAGGCGGGAGACGGCACGGTGGCGGCGCTCTACGTCCTCTTGGGCGAAGTGAGCGACGGCATCCGCGCCTCGGGTCCTTCGGCGGCCGACCTGCGGGTGGCGCTGCGGGGCATCGTCGAATCGCTGGATACGCGGCGAGAGGCGGCGGGGCACTCCCGGGGCTATCTGGACTTTCTCGGGCCGTTCATCGAGCAGGCGCGGGGTGGTAGCAAAGAGTGACGCCGCCCCTCAGTCCAGCGGCAGATTCGGCTGTTGCGGGGCTTCGGAAAGGTCGCCGTGGACGCCGCGGGTGATGATGTCGTCGGTGGCCTGCGCGAGATATTGGGAGAGGACCTCCGAGAGTTCCTTGAACTCGGGCCAGAGGACGATGTCGAGGCGCTTCTTGGTGATGCGCAGCATCACGGTCGAGTGGCGCTGGCGCGGGTAGCGGTAGGGCTTGAGCCCGTGGCGTCGGGCCAGGGCGAGGAAGAGCTTCCGTTTCCACGGGTCGGGCAGGCTGAACTGGAATTCTTCCTCGACCTGCTCGGTCTCGGTGTCGAGCCGCATGACGAGCCGGTTGAGGGCGGATTCCGCAGCCTGCTTTTCTCCCATCTCCCCGGTGCCCTGGTAAAGGGCCTCGATCTTCCGGATGCGGGCGATGATTTCGTCGCGGGTCATGGCGGGGCGCCTATCCGGAGAATTGCCGGGATTCAAGCTCCGGAATCAGTTCGCCACGATGTTCATCCTCCTTCGCCAAGGCTTCGGAGGACAGGCCACGTCAGTTGGCCACAATGTTGACCAACCTTCCGGGGACGACGATGACCTTCCGCACCGTCTTGTCCTTGGTGAACTCTTGAACCTTGGTGGAGGCCTGGGCCGCGGCCTCGATGTCTTCCTTCGGAGCGTCCTTCGCTACCGTGATCTTGTCGCGGAGCTTGCCGTTGACCTGGACGACCAGCTCGATCTCCGACTCGACGAGGGCGGACTCGTCGTAAGCCGGCCACGGCTGGGTGGCGAGCTGCGTGTCGTGGCCGATGAGCTGGTTGAGCTCCTCGCTGAGGTGCGGAGCGAAGGGGTTGAGGACGTGCAGCAACAGCGTGAACTCGGCCTTCGGCACGACCTCGGCGGCGGTGAAGGCGTTGGTGCAGACCATCATCTGCGAGATGGCGGTATTGAAGGACAGCCGCTCGATGTCCTCGGTGACCTTCTTCACGGTTTCGTGGACGACCTTGAGCAGGGCCTTGTCGGTGCAGGGAGCATCCTGAAGCTTGGACGAGACGGTCCATTCGCCGGCCTGGTTCTGCTCCATGGCGACACGCCAGACGCGGGCGAGGAAGCGCGACACGCCCTCGACGCCCTTCATCTGCCACGGCTTGGTGTCGGTCAGCGGGCCCATGAACATTTCGTAGAGGCGCAGCGCGTCGGCGCCGTAATCGCGCACCACTTCGTCGGGGTTGACGACGTTGCCACGGGACTTGGACATCTTCTGGCCGTCCTCACCCAGGATCAGTCCCTGGTTGACCAGCCGCTGGAAGGGTTCGTTGGTCGAGACGTGGCCGAGGTCGTTGAGGACCTTGTGCCAGAAGCGGGCGTAGAGCAGGTGCAGCACGGCGTGCTCGGTCCCGCCGACGTAGAGGTCGACCATGCCCGTGGCCGGGCCATCCTGGCCCGTTGCCGTGGAGGGTGGATCGGCGACGGGGCTGGAAGCCCCGGCCACATCTCCGCCCTGCCCGCTCCAGTAACGCTCGGCCTCCTCGGAAATGAAGCGGTCATTGTTACGAGGATCGCAGTAGCGAAGGTAGTACCAGCAGGACCCGGCCCACTGGGGCATGGTGTTGGTTTCACGCTCCAGCCTGTCGCTGTAGTGGATCCAGTCGGTTGCCTTGACCAGCGGGCCGCGCGGGTCGCCGGTCGGCTTGAAGTCCTCCATCTCCGGCTGAAGCAGGGGCAGTTCGTCTTCCGGCAGCGCGGAGTGCTCACCGGTTTCCTTGTTCCACAGCAGCGGGAAGGGTTCGCCCCAGTAGCGCTGGCGGGAGAAAAGCCAGTCGCGGAGCTTGTAGTTGATCTGGCCCCGGCCTTTGCCGTTTTCCTCGAGCCAGGCGATCATCTTCGCCTTGGCTTCGGCGGTGGGCAGGCCGTCGATGAATCCGGAATTCACGGCGGTGCCGGGGTCGGTGTAACCCTGCCAGTCGGCGTCGCCGGTCGGTTCGACGACCTGCAGGATGGGCAGCTCGAACTTCTTCGCAAATTCGAAGTCGCGCTCGTCGTGGGCCGGGACGGCCATGATGGCGCCGGTGCCGTAGCCCATCATCACGTAGTCGGCGATCCAGATGGGGATCTGCTCGTCGTTGACGGGATTGATCGCATAGCCGCCGGTGAAGACGCCGGTCTTGTCCTTGTTGAGGTCGCCCCGCTCCATGTCGGACTTGCTGGCGCAGGCCTTGATGTAGTCCTCGACCGCTGCCTGCTGGTCTGCGGTGGTGATTTCCTCGACCAGCGGATGCTCCGGCGCGAGGACCATGTAGGTCGCGCCGAACAGGGTATCGGGACGGGTGGTGAAGACTTCGATTTGGAACTTGGAATTTGGAACTTGGAACTTCACCTCCGCCCCTTCCGAGCGGCCGATCCAGTTCTTCTGCAGCAGCTTGATCCCTTCCGGCCAGTCGAGCGGGTCGAGTTCGTCGATCAGGCGCTGGGCGTATTTGGTGATGCGCAGCATCCACTGGCGCAGCGGACGGCGCTCGACGGTCTCGCCCTTGGCGCGCCATTCCTCGACCTCCTCGTTGGCCAGCACGGTGCCCATCGACGGAGACCAGTTCACCGGCGCCTCGTGGATGTAGGCGAGGCGGACGTCGTCGATCTGCTCGCGGGTCCAACCCTTGGCTTCCAGTTCGCTGACGGGACGGGCCTTCTGCCGTTCCTCGTCGAAGTAGGCGTTGTAAAGTTGGAGGAAGATCCACTGGGTCCAGCGGACGTATTCCGGATCGGTGGTGGCGATCTCGCGGTCCCAGTCGTAGCCGAAGCCCAGCGACTTCAGCTGGCGCTTGAAGGTCACGATGTTGGCCTCGGTGGTGACGCGGGGATGCTGGCCGGTCTTGATGGCATACTGCTCGGCGGGCAGGCCGAAGGAGTCCCAGCCCATCGGGTGCAGCACGTTGAAGCCCTGGCGGACCTTGGTGCGGCCGATGATGTCGGTGGCGGTGTAGCCTTCCGGGTGGCCGACGTGCAGGCCCGAGCCGGAGGGGTAGGGAAACATGTCGAGGACGAAGAATTTCGGCTTCGAGGCATCGAAGTCGGCATCCCCCGGATTGGGCGTGCGGAAGGTTTTCTCCTCGTCCCAGGTCTGCTGCCACTTGGGCTCGAACTGGTCGAAGGGGAATGGTTTGCGGCGTTCGTCACTCATGGCTCGGGGCCGCGGAAATTGGGGGGTGGGGCGGATTTTGAAAAGGAAAACTCCGGTGGGAGAAGACCCGGGCCGGAAGATGCCGATTTCATAATCGGCGCTCCATGCCGGCTACTTCGCGGGAATGTGGACCACGGTGACGAGCTCGTTCTCGGGCGTGTTCTCCGGGTCGCTCTCGTAGATCTCGAAGGGAGCGAGGCGCTTGCTGGCATCGAAGACCTTGCTCCGGGCATGCATCATGCCGGCGGCCCAGGCGTTGCCAAGGTGCTGGTAGGGGCCGGTGTGGCGCACCCGGTAGGCGCGGCAGGCGGGACGCGTGCCGCCGACAAATCCCGCCGGGGCTTCGGCCGGAGCCTCGAAAAACGGAAGGCACACCGTGTAGCGGCACCGGTCGCGGGCCGGCGACCAGCTCGATACCGACGAGAACGGGGCGGAGCTGGGGGTGAGACCGCTTTCCGCCAGCCACTCGTGGAGCCGGTCGAAGTCCTGCTCCATGTGGCCGCTGATTTCGCTGATCGGGCACTCGGTGTTGATGCCGACGTAGGCGGTCGCGGGGATCTCCGCGATGCCGGGAAACTCCAGTTTGCTGGGCACCTCGCCGGTTTCGATGAGCGCCTTGAGCATCGACAGCCCGCGGTCGTAGTCGGAGCCGATGTTGCCGGCCATCATCGACTTCATCCAGAACATGAACCAAGGGAGGGTTCCGTTCATGGTCCAGGTCACTTCGGTGCCGCCATCCACTTCCGCAAATTGGAAGCCGACGCTGCTGGTGGATTTCCACGGCTTGAGGAAGGTGAGCAAGAGGTCGATCGATCCGGGTGCCTGATCGCCGGCGATCTCGAGAAAACCGCTGCCAGCGACCGGACCCTCCCAATCGTAGCGCCGGCCGTCGTCCGAAAAGGCCAGCGTGGCATGAGGGTCGGCGATCAGCCAGGGGGACCATTTCGGCCAGCTCCTGAAATCGCGGACCACGGCATGGACCGCTGGGGCAGGGGCTTCGATCCGGATCGAGCGGCAGACTTCAAAGGTGGGCATGGTCGGAGGAGCAGGTTGCCATGCACGCTGGTGATGGCCGGGCGTTCTGAAAAGAAAAACCCCGCCGCGGCGGGGCCGGGCGGGGTGGATGGATATCGGGATGGTCGCCTCAGGAGGCCTTCTTCGGATCGTAGCCTGCGACCAGCTCCTTGAGCTTCTTGACCCACTTGTCGGGATCGTCGCCGAACTCACCGAGGTCGCCGGAAATCTTGTTGCCCTCGTGATCGAGCATCCAGACGGTCGGGTAGCCACCGGCCAGGTACCGGTCCTTCAGCTTCTCGTTCTGCTTTTTTACCGCGGCAGGAAGTTCCTTTTTCCGGGGGAAGTCGGCCTCCATCAGGATGAGGTTCTCCTTCGCGTAGGCCTTGAAGGCGTCGGTGGTGAACACCTTCTTCTCGAGGCGGATGCACCACCCGCACCAGTCGGAGCCGGTGAGGTTGATCAGGATGGGCTTGCCGGACTTCTTGGATTCGGCCTTGGCGGCCTCCCAGTCCGTGCCCCAGCCCTCGGCCATGGCGAGGCCGGCGGTGAGCAGCAGGGCGGCGATGGTGCGGGAAATGGTGGTCATCACGGGGAGAAGGTCTACAGAAGGTCCTTGTCCTCAAGCGCTTTTTCGATGTGCGCGAGGAACTTTTCGACCGTGGGATGCCGCGAGGCGAAGAAACGGGTGAACTCCTTGCCGTCCGAATCGAAGAGAATCACCGTCGGGTAGCCCTCGATCTCGTATTTCTTGGCGTAGGGCTGGTTCTTCTTCTTCAGCTCCGGATCGCCTTTCGGAAAGTCGAGTTCGACGAGGATGTAGTTCTCCGAGGCCTTTTCCACGAACTCCTTCTTCGAGAAGACGTTCTTGCGCATGGCGATGCACGGCGGGCACCAGTCGGAGCCGGTGAATTCGACCAGAACGGCCTTGTCCTTCTCCTTCGCCTCCTTGAAGGCGGCTTCGAGATCGGTGCTCCAGCCTTCCAGCGTGGTGGCAAAGGCGGAACCGACGAGTGCGGCGGCCCCCAGCGTGAAGGCGGCCAGGTGAGTGATTGCTTTCATCATGGAGTTTGCGTCAGCAGAGCCGCCAATATTTCAAATTTCTTGGCCAAGCGTCTCGGGGAGGATAGCGAATGCCCATGACTTCCGAGAAACCCCGGCTGGTCGTGGCCACCCGGAATGCGCACAAGACCGCGGAGATCCGGGAGATGGTCGGCGATCGCTTCGAGGTGCTGGACGCCACCGCGTTTCCCGGGCTTTCCGAGGTCGAGGAGACCGGCACCACCTTTCTGGAGAATGCGACCCTCAAGGCGGTGGCGGTGAGCCAGGGGGTGGGAGGCCTGGTGCTCTCCGACGATTCGGGCCTGGAGGTGGATGCCCTCGATGGCCGGCCCGGGGTCTGGTCGAGCAGCTTCGGTGGCGAGGAGGGAAACCACGCGAAGAACAACGAGCGGTTGATCCGCGAGATGGCCGGGATCGCGGAGAGGTCGGCGCGGTTTCGCTGCGTGATGGTGCTGGCGAGGGACGGCGAGGTGGTGGCGGACTTTTCCGGGGCGGTCGAGGGCCGGATCCTCGACCGAGCACAGGGGGAAGGGGGCTTCGGCTACGATCCGCTGTTTGCGCCGGATGGCCACGACAGCAGCTTTGCGGAACTGGGTTCGGAGGTGAAGAACAGCATGAGCCACCGGGGGCGGGCGCTCCAGGAGGTGATGGCCTGGATGGAGGCGCAGGGCTGAAGCCCTCAAATTACTTAGGACGTAAAAACTTTTTGGAAAAATTAAACAAATATGGTAGATCGCGCCTTATGAACCGTCGCTCATGGATTGCCTTGTCGGTTTCGACACTCGGATTCACCGCCTGTGGCCGCCAGATCAAGGCACGCCAGCCGGTTTCCTATCAGTTTGACCACGGCCGCACCGCCTTGCTTCGCGGAGGCCTCGCCTATGCCCCCAAGAACGCTCCCTTGGCGGTCAAGCGGGCGATTCAGGCCGGCAACCGCCTGCAGGACAAACCCTACAAGTGGGGCGGCGGCCATGCGGTGCTGGACGACGTCGGCTTCGATTGCTCGGGTGCGGTCTCCTACGTGCTGCGCCATGCCGGTCTGCTCAACGGGCAGATGCCTTCCAGCGGCTTCTTCAGCTACGGCGACCGGGGTCCGGGGAAATGGATCACGATCTACGTTCGCAGGGGCCACGTCTTCATGACCGTGGCCGGGCTGCGGCTCGACACCGGCTGGGGATCGAACCGGAGCGGCCCGCGCTGGCTGACCAAGACCCGCCCGGGAGCGGGCCATGTCCTGAGACACCCTCCCGGCTACTGAGAGCCGTTCTGGGCGCGCTCGACCGGATCGTCCTTCCACATGAATAGGGCCTTCAGGACGTCCATGAAGTCGGGCTTCAGCGTGTGCGCCTCGCGCTCGATCTCGACCGCCGCCATGGCCACCTCGGGTTGGTCCTCGAGGCGTTGTGCCGTCCGGTTCGTCTCGAAGTTGTCGAGGAGCAGGTCGCGGATTTCACTGTGAATTTCCAGCAGCTCGCTGGCGGGCCCGGCCAGCGGATGATCCGCCCCGGTCGCCTCAAGGGCGGAGCGCACCTTCGCTTCCGCAGTCCGGAGGCGGTCCTTCAGAGTCGTGCAGACTTCGCGCGTGGTCGCATTTTCCATCCGGAATCTTGGCACGTATTGGTTATTGCGCAAGCGATCGGGTATTGCCGTGCGGCCTGATGAGCGGAAAGATGGAGAGCCGGATGGAGGACCATCGCCCCAGCATCGACGAACGCCGCGTGATGAATTTCTCCCTCGTGGTCGCGGTCGTCCTGCTCGGGGTGAAGGTGACGGCCGCGATCCTCACCGGTTCGGCGGCGATCTACTCGGATGCGGCCGAGTCGGTCACCCACGTGCTGGCGGTCGGCTTCGCGGCGTGGGCGCTGAGGCTCTCGCACAAACCGTCCGACGACACCCATCATTTCGGACACGACAAGGTGGCCTTCTTTTCCGCGGCGCTCGAAGGGGCGATGATCAGTGCGGCAGGCGTGCTGATCTTCTACGAGGCGGCCCGCCAGTATCGGCTGGGCTCGCCGGTCGAGGCGCTCGATCTCGGCTTGTGGCTTACCTCCGCAGCGGCGGTGGTGAACACGGTGCTCGGACTGGCGCTGCTCAGGGTCGGCCGGCGCCGGCGTTCCGGCCTGCTGGAGGCAAATGGCGAGCACGTGCTGGCCGACGTGTGGACCAGTGTCGGCGTGGTCCTGGCGCTGCTGCTCGTGCGCTGGACCGGCGATGGCTGGTGGGATCCGCTGTTTGCCGGGATCGCGGGGGGCAAGCTGCTGTGGACCGGTGTGCGGTTGATGAAGCGCAGCTTCGGCGGGTTGATGGACAAAGCCGATCTCGAGGTCGAGGCGAGCGTGCGTGACCTGCTCGACGGCGAGTGTGCCAACCGCGGGTTCTCCTACCACAATCTCCGCCACCGGCATTCGGGGCGGACGCATTGGGTCGAACTGCACCTGGTGATGCCGGATGGCGTGGGCCTGCGCGAGGCGCACGAGGCCGCCACCGAGATCGAGGCCGGCATCGCGGCGCTCCTCGAACCCGAAGGAAGGGTGATCACCCACCTCGAGCCGCGCTCCGCCGAGGACCGCGAGGAAAACTGGGAGGCGAGGTAGACCATGTTGCGGGGCTTCCGTGTTTCGGTGTTTCGGAAAGAAGGCCTTTTCCTGTCACAATCCCTCCGGCTCGCAGCAATGGACCGTGAAGAGCCATGCAAGCTGCGACCGTCATCGACTTTCCCATTATGGACCGCGCCCGATTCGCTGATCTGATCCGCGACCACCACCGCGGGCTTCTGGCCTACGCCATTGCCCTCGTGAAATCCGAAGCCGCCGCCCGTGACCTCGTTCAGGAGGCGAGCGTCGCGGCCTGGCAGAGCCTTGCGAAGTTCGACGTCACCCGAGACTTCGGCACCTGGATGCGGGGCATCGTCCGCAACAAGTGGCGGGAGTACTGCCGCCGCCAGTCCCGCGAGATTCCCCTCGATGAGGAAACCCTTTCCCGGCTGGAGCAGCCCTTCGAGCGCTCGCCGGACGACTCGGATCTGTTCGCCCGGCTGGCCGAGTGCCGCTCGAAGCTGCCCGGGCCGATGGCCGAGGCCGTCCGGCTGACCTACGACGAGGGTCGTACCTCGGACGATGCCGCCAAAGTCCTTTCCACCACCGCCGCGGCGCTGCGCAAGCGCCTTGAGCGGGCCCGTGAGGCGCTCCGCCTCTGCCTGTCCCGCAACGCCTGAAACACCAATCCACTCATCATCATGAAACCGGAAGACGAACTGATCGACGCGCTGCTCAAGGAGCAGGCCCGTCAACGCGATGCCGACGAGGAACTGCTCGCCGCCATCGACACGGCGCTGGATGCCGGGCCGAGCAAGGCACAGGCCACATCCCGATGGCGTACGGCGCTGCCGCTGTCCATCGCGGCCGGCATCGCGATCTGCGGCGCCATCATTTTCCAGCAACGCCAGGATTTCGCCCCCGAGTTGGCCGTCAATGAGATGGCTCCGCCCGAGCCCTCCGTGACGCCCGCGGGCGACGTGCTGCCCCCGGAAATGGCGGCGCTGCCGGAGGTGTCCCCCGCGCCCGGAGCCATGTCTGCGCCCCCTGCGTTGGAGTCTGCGGCCAAGGGAGCGGATCTGAAGTCGGAGTATGCCGAGCTTACCGAAAGGGAAGCGCAGCCCCAGGAAGCTCTGGAAGAGCCGGACGAGACACGGTTTGCCGATCTGGCACCTGCTCCGGGAAACGTGGCGCCAGCTGAGGAAGCGACCGAAGCGTTGGTGGAAGCTCCCGCTGCGGACGCCGCCCCGATGGCCCAGGCCAAGCGTGCAGATCTCGACAAAGGTAGCAATGGCGGCGGAGGCGCGGCAGGCGTTCAGATCGAAGGCGAGGCGATGACTCGGGATCGTTTGATGCTGCGGGAAGTGGCGGAGGCTCCCGAAATCGTCGTGCCCGCTGCCCCTGCGCCCGCTGTCGGTGATGCACGGAGTCTGACGGGTCGGCTTCCGGCGGTCAGGGGAAAGATGGTCGAGCCGCCGGTCGTGCGTCGGCCCCATCCGGTCCCGCACCCGCTCCCCCATCCTGAGCCCGATCTGTCCCGCGAAAACTACGGCCAGCTCACCGACCAGCCCTGGAAGTCGCCGTGGGATGATGCCCTCTCGACCTTCTCGATCGATGTCGACACGGCTTCCTACACGAATGTCCGCCGCATGATCCGCGAGGGCCGGACGATCCAGCCGGACGCGGTGCGCATCGAGGAACTGGTGAACTACTTCGACTACCGCTACCCGCAGCCGGAGGGTGACAGCCCCTTTGCGGTGACCAGCACGCTGGCGACCTGCCCGTGGCAGCCGCAGCATCTGCTCGCCCGGGTGGCGATCAAGGGCCGTGAGATCGACAACAACGCACGCCCCGCCTCCAACCTGGTGTTCCTGATCGACGTCTCCGGTTCGATGCAGTCGCCGGACAAGCTGCCCATGCTCAAGCGGGCGATGACGACGCTGATCGACTCGCTCGACGAGCGCGACCGCGTCGGGATCGTCGTTTACGCCGGCACCGAAGGGGTGGTGCTTTCCCCGACCGAGCTCACGGAGAAGGGCAAGTCGAAGGCGCTGCGCCAGTTGGCGAAACTCGAGTCGGGTGGCTCGACCAATGGCGGCGCCGGGCTCTACCGGGCCTACCAGATGGCGTTGAAGAACATGATCGACGGCGGGGTGAACCGCGTGATCCTGGCCACCGACGGCGACTTCAACGTCGGCAACACCGGCGAGGGGACCCTGGTCGAACTGGTGAAGAAGAATGCCGACAAGGGCGTGAGCCTGAGCGTGCTCGGCTTCGGCACGGGCAACCTCAACGACTCGATGCTCGAGGCAATTTCCAATGACGGGAACGGCAACTACTTCTACGTCGACGGCGATCGCGAGGCGAAGCGGATCTTCCTCCAGAAGCTCAGCGGCACGCTGGTGACCATCGCCAAGGACGTGAAGATCCAGGTCGAGTTCAACCCCGGCAAGGTGAAGGCCTACCGCCTGATCGGCTACGCCAACCGCGTGCTGCGCAATCAGGACTTCAACAACGACAAGGTGGATGCCGGCGATATCGGCGCCGGCCACACGGTCACCGCCTTCTACGAGATCGTGCCGGTGGGCGTCGATTCCCCGGCCGTGGGCGATGTCGACGACCTGAAATACCAGCGCCCCGCCAACCGCCGCGAGGTGGTCGAGAGCGACGACTGGTTCACGCTGAAGCTGCGCTACAAGCATCCGGAGGGCGACAAGAGCCGCCTGATCGAGACGCCGGTGACCGGCGAGCCGGTGAAGTGGAAGAAGGCCGGTGCGGATTTCCGGATGGCTTCCGCCGTCGCCCTCTTCGGCATGAAGCTCCGCGGCATGGAGGAGGTCGAGGACATCAACTGGGATCGGGTGATCGAGATCGCCAAGCCCGCCCTGGCCGATGATCCCCAGGAAGAACGGGCCGAGTTCCTCGATCTGGTGCGGGAAATGTAGTGGGCGCGAGTCCGGGGCCCGCGCCCCGGACTCGGTTTTGGCCCGCGACGTGCTAGGGCAGGGGCCAGAGATGCCCGACAAGCCCATCGATCTGCCCGCGGTTTCGCGGGTGGATCCTTTTCTCGGCACCGCCGAGTCCGATCTGCCCGACCCCGTGGGGATCGCCGGCAGCTGGTGGCGTCCGAAGCC
This sequence comes from Haloferula sp. A504, assembly GCF_044385805.1. Lineage (NCBI taxonomy): Bacteria > Pseudomonadati > Verrucomicrobiota > Verrucomicrobiia > Verrucomicrobiales > Verrucomicrobiaceae > Haloferula > Haloferula sp. A504. Next base: position 7,893 of record NZ_JBISBU010000062.1, on the reverse strand, counting down.
GCCGGTCGGCAATACCCATCCCGGCGCGACGCTTCCCTTCGGCATGGTTTCGGCCTGCGCCTACTCGGGTGCCTACGTGACCGGCTACGGCCGCTACGCGCTGTCCCTCGATGGCGGGTCGCCGCCGGTCGAGTTTGAGAATCACGAGGCGCTGGGGATCGCGCATTTCCAGCAGAGCGGCACCGGACGCATCCGCAGCTACTACAATTACCTGCTCACCACCCCGCTCGGGGCCGATGGCCTCGAGGGACGCGTCGAGCGCCGTCCGCTGACCGATGAGAAGGCCTGGCCGGGCTACTATGCGGGCCGTATCGCCGAGGTGGAGTTCGAGCTGGCCGCCCTGCCGAGGGGCATGCGTCATCGGTACCGCTTCCCCGAGGGGGTCGGGGCCCACCTCGCCGTGGAGCTTTCGGCCGGAGGCCTCCTGATCGAGGGCATGGGGAGCTATCCCCAGGGTGGTGGGTGGCGGATCACCGACGAGGGTGCGGTCGAGGGGCAGGTGGTGATGGAGGGGATCCCGGTGCACTTCCACTGCGTGGCACCGGGTGCCGAAGGCTATCTGTGGGAGGAGGAAGAGGAGATCGAGGCGACCCGCTACGAGGTCTCGCTGGAAGTGCAGAAGCGCCAGCCGACCTTCGGATTCGCCTTCCGTGGCGGGGGCCGGGACATCGAACTCACCTTCGGGTTTTCGCTGCGGGAGGCCGAACGTTGTCGGGTCGCTGTGGCCTCGGCATCCGATTTCGACAGGATCGCCCGCAGTGCGGCGGAGAGCTGGGAGGAGGTGCTCTCGAAGGTCGAGGTCGAAGGTGGCGCCGACGCCCAGCGGGAGGTCTTCGAGACGGCCTTCTATCACTCATGCATCAAGCCGGCGGATTTCCGCGACGAGAATCCCTTCAGCCGGGAGCCGGGCCCCTTCTTTCTCGACCTTTCCACCCTGTGGGACCTCTACAAGACGCAGCTTCCCCTGATGATGACGCTGTGGCCTGAGCGCGGGGCCGACTTCGTCGAGTTTCTCTGCGAGGTGGCCCAGCGCGAGGGGGTTTTCCCCATCAGCTATCTCATGGACAACACGCCGGACCGCTTCACCAAGCAGGCGAGCGGACTGTGCCATGCGATTCTCGAGGACGCGCGGGTGCGGGGGATCGAGGCGGACTGGGACCGGGTTCTTTCGCTGCTGTGGCGGACCAGCCAGAGCGGCAAGGGCCGCAAGGGCCGGTTCGGTGAGTATGCTCGCAGGGGTGTGGTCGATCCACTCTCGCACACGCTCGATCTTTCCTACGCGCACTTCTGCATGGCGCGGATGGCGAGGGGGGTGGGACACCAGGTCATCCACGATCGCGCCACTGAACTGTCGAAGCATTGGGTCAATGCCTTCGACGACCAGACCGGACTTCTGCGCGAGGACTCGACCTACTACGAGGGGGAGAACTGGAACTACTCCTTTCGCTTCCTGCACGACATGAAGGGCCGCATCCGGCTGGCACGAGGGGAACGTCGCTTCGCGGCGCTGCTCGATCGGTTCTTCGGCTTCGACGAGCCGGAGCACGGCGAGCGCCTGTTCCGTTTCGAGGGCCTGAACAACGAGCCGGACATGGAGGCTCCCTATGCGTATCTCTACGCCGGGCGCCATGATCGCACCGCCCAGGTCGTGCGCCGTGTGATGGACTGCCAGTTCACCACCGGGCCGGGAGGGCTTCCAGGCAACGACGACTCCGGGGGCCTGTCGTCCTGGTTCGTGTGGAGCGCGGCCGGGTTGTTTCCGGTTTGTGGTCAACCGGTCATGCTGATCGGAAGCCCCCTGTTCAGGCGTGCGACCTGGCACCTGCCCGGAGGTGATTTTTCGGTTGTGGCCGAGGGCAATGGTCCGAATCGGTTCCAGGTGAGATCCGCCTTCCTCAATGGCGAACCGCTCGACCGCTGCTGGCTGAAGATGGAGGAGTTCCTCGGAGGGGGCGAGTTGCGCCTCGAGATGGACGAGGAAAGCCACGGATTCGCCGCCGAGTCGCGTCCGCCGAGCTACTGATGCACGGACCGGCACCGCGAAGAATGACTTGCATCCTTCGTGCCACGGACTTTGATCCATGGCCTGAAAACCCTGCACGAGCGGCGGCTCCACCCCGGGCCGAGTCATGCCATGTCCCCTTCCTCTCCAAGTTGGTTCCGATCGTTTCCGGGGCATCCGGTCCGCCTTTCCTTCCATCTCCGGAGCCTGGCAGTGACGGCGCTGGGTGCGGGTCCCGCCTTTGGAGGGCTCATTGGCGGGCTCATCGCCGAAGGGTCCCCACCGGTCGCTTCCGATCCGATGCTGCTTTATCAATCGGAGAACCTGACGGTGCGCGGGCAGTTCCAGGCCGGGCTCAACCTGGTGGCCGAGACCAACCTGTTCTGGGATCTCGCGAGCCGGGCGGCCGGGAACACGGCGTTTGAGGCCGACACCCAGTGGCTGGAGGGCTTCATCGAACCAGGGCTGGGCTTCGAGCGGCGGTTGGGTCCGGACTCGTCACTCTTCGGCAAGCTCTCGGCCGTGGGTTCCTACACCGCCGGCACCGATGCCTTCGACACCGGCGACGTCGGGCGTTTCACGCTGGAGGAGGCCTATCTGGGATATCGGGCGGACCTCGGGGGTGGGTGGGCCATCGAGACCTCGCTCGGTTCGCGTGCGCTCACGCTGGGGACCGGGATGCTGATCGCAAACGGCGGTGCCGACGGGTTCGAGCGGGGAGCGCTCAAGTTTGGTCCCCGGGAGGCCTGGGAGATGGCGGGCATCCTGCAGGTGTCGCGGAATCGCGCCAAGGCGACCGCCTTCTACCTCGAACCCAACGAGATGGCTTCGAACGACACCGCCAACCGGATGGCGGGAATCGACCTGCGCTGGGACGGCGAGGGTGGAGGTTTCGCCGGGCTGACCTACCTGCATGTCCTCGAGTCCGAAGCCCCCTACCCGCAGGCCGCGCCGGGGGGCGTCGGGGCGCCGGCCTTTCTGCCCGGGGCTCGCGACGGGTTGAACACCGTGAACTTCTACGGGCGCACCGAACCCTTCGAGGGCCCGCTCGAGGGCCTGGCACTGGCCCTCGATGCGGCTTGGCAGTGGAACGACCGCATCGACCTGAGGGCATGGGGCGGCCGCATCAAGGCCGAGTACACCTTCGCCGGCCACCCGTGGCGGCCGGTGCTCTCCTACTCCTACCAGGTCTTCAGTGGTGACGACCCCAAGACGCGCCGGCTCGAGCGGTTCGACCCGCTCTACTACGACGGTGCCCCGAAGGCATGGGCGACCGGCTCGAAGTCGGCGATGGTCTTCATCAACTCGAACGTGCAGGCCCACCACCTCACACTGGCCGTGACCCCGACCCAGCGGGACATCATCACCCTCCGCTACGCCCACGTCCGGGCCCACCAGTTGCGCAGCCCGGTGCAGTTCGGGCAGGCGACCCGGGTCGACTTCTCCGGCGGGACATCGACGGTTGTGTCCGGCGTGACCGATGCTCACTTGTCCGATGACTTCTTTCTCGAGTACACGCGGGTCATCAACCCCCACACCTTCCTCACCGGCGGGTTCAGCATCTCGATTCCCGGCAAGGGAATCGACCGCGCCTCCGGTGGTGACGCCCCCAACTGGACCGGAGCCTTCCTCAATGTCGTCGTCAACTACTAGAACCCCCGTCGTGGCCGCCGTCGCGGCCGCCGCCCTCGTGCTGAACCTGCCTGCCGCCGAGAGGCCGGCCCCGCCCGATGCCACGGCGTCGGACCCGGTGGCGCTCGGCTGGATGCAGGGCTTCCCACCGCCGCCCGACAAGCTGATCATGCAGCCGGATTCGGACTTCTTCAGCTTCCCGAAGATGCGCTGGACGGTCTGCCACATCCGCGAGCTGATGCCGACCAAGCAGGTGAGCCGGGGAATCGGCGCGCCGGTACCGCTGACCTACTCACCGGACGGCCCGGCCCCCGGCGACGCCATCGACGCGCTCACCTTCACCCCCATCGGTGGCACCGAGCCGATGACCTGGAAGGACTCGCTGGCGGCCAACTACACCGACGGCATGCTGATCCTCCACAAGGGGGAAGTCGTCTACGAGAAGTACTTCGGCGCCCTCGACGAGGCCGGCAAGCACGCCGCGATGTCGATGACCAAGTCGATGACCGGGCTGCTCGCCGAGATCCTGGTGGCCGAGGGCAGGCTCGACGACACCGCCACGGTCGCCTCGATCGTGCCCGAACTTGGGGACAGCGCCTTCGGTGACGCCAGCGTGCGCCAGGTTATGGACATGACCACCGCGCTCGACTACAGCGAGGACTACTCGGATCCCGAAGCCGACATCTGGGTCTACTCGAAGGCGGCGAGCCCGCTGCCCAAGCCCGCGGGCTACGAGGGTCCCAACGGCTACTTCGAGTACCTGCGGACGGTGAGCAAGGAGGGCGAGCACGGCGAGGCCTTCGGCTACAAGACGATCAACACCGACGCGCTCGGCTGGATCGTCTCGCGCACGGCCGGCAAGGACCTCGCCCATCTGCTGTCGGAACGCATCTGGACCCGGATCGGCGCGGAGCAGGACGGCTACATGACCGTCGATGCCAAGGGCACGCCGTTCGCCGGCGGCGGACTGAGCGCCGGCCTGCGTGATCTCGGGCGGATCGGCCAGCTGATGCTCGACGGCGGCGAACTCAATGGGGTGCGCCTTTTTCCGAAGGAGGTCGTCGACAACATCCGCGGTGGAGGCGACAAGGCGGCCTTTGCCAAGGCCGGATACAAGACGCTGCCGGGCGGGAGCTATCGCAGCATGTGGTGGGTGTTTCACAACCGGCACGGGGCCTATGCCGCCCGCGGCGTGCACGGGCAGACGATCTACATCGACCCCACCGCGGAAATGGTGCTGGTCCGGTTTTCGTCCCACCCACAGGCCAAGAACGGCTACATCGACCCGACTTCGCTGCCGGCCTACCAGGCGGTCGCGGAATACCTGATGGCGCGCTGATCCACCCGCCAATGCGGGATCCGGGCACACCGGCGCGTACCCTGATGATCCCGCAGGTCAAGGGAGACCCCGGGAAGCGAGAGGGTTCTCGCGGTCGCCGCCAGGGATGCACCCCGGGCTCGACCCGCACGGACGGAGCCATGGTGTCCATCCGTCGGCGAAGCTCCGCCGGCGGCGTGAGAAGTGCGGGCCGGTGCCGATATCTTCAGGAAGCGACGGCAGGGATGGCACGGAATCTGCCTCCGTCCCGTTTTCACCTTTAAAGGAAATCTCCTAACATGGAAATCGATCCCTCCACCCAGAAGATTCGCAGCGCCGTCTTTCTCGTTCGTGCCGACCCGATCATTTGCGGTCATTCGACCGAAGCGCGCAACCTGGCGGAAGCCGCGATTGCGATGGGGATCGAGGAGGTCCGGATCGTCTCCTATCCGCTCGAGACGCTGGAAAACAGCTCGCTGCCGCTGAAGCCGATCGAGACGGTGGATCCGTATTCCGAGGGCATCACCGTCGATCGGCCGGAGCCGCTGGGCGACTACAAGGTTCTCGATGGACGCCTGACGCTGGGAATGGGCGGGCACATCGTCGACCTGCTCCACAAGCTTCCCGGCCGGACCCTGCTCATGGATCTCTACCTGGTCCCTCATGGCATGATGGTGATGCAGGCGGTCAACAGCTTCCGCAATTCCGGTCTCGCTTCCTCGGTATTCACGATCGGGGAGGCGGTCGGTTCAGACATCACCAACGTCGTCAACAACGCCCTCGCCGAGGGTCGCCTTGGCGCCGCCCAGATGGTGCTCTCCAATTTCCTTGATCACGACCACCCGGTGGCGGTCAGCCAGTTCACCAAGAACCTGATTGTTGAAGCCGGCCGCAAGGTCGACCTGGCCCTCGGCACACGCTTCACCAGCCAGCTCCAGCGCCGGGTGGGAGTCAGCTTCCCGGCCATCGATACCGATGCCTACCTGACCCTCGACCAGCAGCCCGAAGTCGTCGACAAGGCTCTCGAAGCCCGTGGGCTGGAGCGGGACGGCTACGTGATGTTCCTTTCGCGGATCGCGCCGGCCAAGGGCGTCGATGATCTCCTTGAAGCCTGGCGGACCTGCGAACTGCGCGGCGGAAAGAAGCTGATCATCTGCGGCAACGGACCGGCGAAGGAAGACGTCGAGGCGCTGGCCGCGGAGTTCGGCGATGTGCGGGTGCTCGACGATGTCAGCGACTCCGAGAAGGGGGCGTTGATGAACGGTTGCTTCGCCTGGTGCCTGCCGAGCAAGCCGCGTCCCGAGTTTGTTGAAACCTTCGGCATCGCGGTGGCCGAGAAAATGCTGGCCGGCGGGTTGGGGCCGGTGATCACGACCCATACCGGCGGCATCCCCGAGGCCAGTGGAGGCCATTGCCTCGTTCACGAGGCAGGCGACGTCGCCGGTCTGCGCGACTGCCTCAACCGGGTCGGCAGGATGACCCTTTCGCAGCGGCGCCATCTCGCCACCGAGGCCCGCACCTTCGCGATGCGGTTCGATCGAACGAACATCCTCGCCAAGTTGTTCGAGGCAGCCGGCGAATCGATGCGCGCGGCTTGAACCGGGGGCCGGACGGATTTTCGTTGCGGACCGGCGGGACGGCTTGAGAATCCCGGCTTGTGATTGATCATCTCGCCACCGCTCCGGAGTCCCTGGCATGACCCTCCTAGTCGTCTATGTTCTCATCGCGCTGGGCTTCTCCTTTCTCTGCTCGGTGCTGGAAGCGACCCTGCTCACCCTGGGACCTTCGACGATCGAGGCTGCACGCCGGGGGGGAGCCCGGTGGGCGGAAGTCATGGCCGGACTCAAGAGCGACATTGATCGCCCGCTTTCCGCCATCCTCACCCTCAACACCATCGCCCATACGATGGGAGCTGCCGGTGCAGGCGCACAGTATGCAAAGGAGTTCGGCGCCGGCACCGAGGCGGTCTTTGCCGGCGTGCTGACCTTTGCGATTCTCATCTTCACCGAGATCATCCCCAAGACCCTGGGTGCGCGCTTCGCCGTGCAACTGGCCCCGGGAACCGCCTGGTTGCTGCCGAAGCTGATCTGGCTTCTCAAGCCGCTGGTATGGCTCTGCGGACAGGTGACGCGCCTGATCACCTTCGGTCGCGCCGCCGCCAAGCCGATGCATCGCGAGGAGTTGCTCGCGGTCGCCCGACTCGGCGAGGCCGAGGGCGAACTGAAGACGAGTGAGACCACCATCGTCCGGAACATCCTCCAGCTCGGAGACGTCGGCGTGACCGACATCATGACGCCTCGCCCGGTGGTGTTCATGCTCGACAAGGATCTTCCCATCGAGGATTTCGCCGAGCAGATCGAAGGCAAGCCCTTCTCGCGGATCCCATTGATCGACAGCGACAATGGCCAGATCGAAGGCTTTGTCATCCGGGCGGAAGTGCTCCTCGCCGCCGTCAAGGGAGAGACGGGAACCCTCGAACAGTTGAAGCGGCCCGTGCATCTCGTCCCCAGCTCGGTCCGTGTCGATCGGGTCTTCGAGATGATGCTGGCGGAAACCCATCAGATGATGATGGTGCAGGACGAGTTCGGCACGACGGTCGGCCTCGTCACCCTCGAAGACGTGCTGGAAACCATCGTCGGCGTCGAAATCGTCGATGAACACGACCAGATCGCCGACCTCCAGGTCCTGGCCCGGAAGCTTTGGAAGGATCGGGCGAAGCGCATGGGAATCCCCACCGAAATCGACCCATCCCAGGCGAATCCCGAGAAATCCGCAGATTGATTCACTCCCCTGAACCATTCCCTGGAGAGTGTTGGCGTGGTGGCATTCGGGGATGCCGGGAGAGTTGAAAAAACTTCTCGAAAGGTATTGACCGTTGGGGGCTGGGCTGTAGGTTCCCCCCCGCCGCGCCTCCGGGGGTGGCACGAGAGACTTGGAGTCG
>NZ_JBISBU010000061.1:0-32043 GCF_044385805.1 Haloferula sp. A504 | reverse complement strand
GGTGGAGCCACGACCTGCCATTCTCCGGCTGCCCCGGTTTCCCGGACGTCCGCCAAACGATAGCGCACGGAGCCCGGCGGGTCGCGATCGACACGTCCGTCTTTGCTGGCCTCTCCGAAATGAAACTTGAGTCCGCCCGGTGTCTGCTGCTGCGGCAGCTTCACTTTCAGATTGCCGAAGGCGACCTTGCCGAAGTCGAGCAGGATGCTGCCATCATCCAAGCGCTGGTGGCGGACCACCGCTTCCTCGACCAGATGCACCTCGGCAGCGGGCAGGAGGGAAGCCAGTCCAAGGGGAAGATACGTGAGCCAATGCAATCCTTTCATCTATCAGTCTCTTACCGATGGGTTTCTTATCTTGGGTTGCTCATTAACCATGCCCCCTAATCGACCTGAAGGGCATGGCCATCCTTGAGCAGCTCCGCCATCTTATTGCCGAGGCCGAGGCCGACCCGGAAATAGCTGCGGGCATTTCCATTCCAGTGGAATCCCTGGTTGCGCGGCGACTTCTCGTGGGGCTCGAAGTAGGCGCGGGTGTCATCGGTCAGCACGTTCGCGGGCTTTTCAACACCGGCGACCCAGAGCTGGGCCCGTTCCACCGGATGATAGTCCTTGTAGGGAGGTTCCCTGGTTCCGGTGTCGTAGCCCATGCCGGTCGTGGCGATCACGAAGGGCAGATCGGGCTTGCCGAACTCGGAGCGGATCGAGGCGATGAAGTCGGGCAGGTTGTGTTGGTACTCGTCGGCCACCTTGTCCGGGCTCTTGTCACTGGTGCCCTGGTGCCAGGCGAAACCGGCGATTTGATAGCCGCGGCCCTTCCACTCGGGAAACTCGGTGCCGAGATTGAAGAGCACTTCACGCGCATTCTCGAACATCTCGACGTAGGACGGACCGATTTCGCCACCGCGCTTGGCGGTCGCCATCGGCGAGCGGAACTGGCTGACCAGGTTGTGGCCGCCCCACGCCGGCTTGATGAGGAGCACGTCGTCGTCCTTGAAATGGTCGCCGACGACCTGGCCGAAGCCGAATTCGGGGCCGAACCACCGGCCGTTGCTGGTGAGCGGGCCGAGGTCGCCCTTGAAGATGGTGCCGCCGTACTGGGCATTGGCTCCGTTGCGCCACCAGAGTTTGACGTTCTTCCGAGTCTTCCACCTGCTGGTGGCGGGATCGGTGGGATTCTCCAACAGAGAGCGATAGTCGAACTCCGGATATACGTCGTCGTGCATGGCCAGGTGGCGCAGGGTGCCGATGCCACCCACCTCGTTGTCCTGCCCCTCCTCCGTGTGCCCGTAGCCGACCATGTTCGACTGGCCGGCAAGGATGAACACCTTGATGCCCTTCGGGTCGTCGTCCCAGGTGCGCAACGTGGTCGCCGCCTCCACCAGCGGGTTATTGGCAAGGTCCGTGAGGTTGCGGGTGGCGATGGTGTAGGTCGTGTCCGGCTCGAGCGCCTGTCCGGTGGTCAGCGTGACCGAGCCGTTCTCCGGATCGAATGTGGCGGATTCAACGGCCAGTTCGCCGCCGCCATCGTGCGTGACCGTGTAGTTGCCCACGGACAAGGAGGCGGTCGGGATCATCGGCTCGCTGAAGACCAGACTGAGGGTCGTCCCGCTGCCCCAGACCCGCTCGATGGCGGGCGGCGTGGAATCGGGCAGGCCGATCTCGAACTCCAGCCTGGCGTCTCCTTTGAACGGATTGGCAAAGGGGCCGAAGGTCGTGGTGTCCTTGGTCTTGTCGGCTTCAACCGCGGCGGCAATGCAGGGTTGGTGGCCCCCGGCATCCCTGGCGGCGTAGAGACCGTAAACCTCGCCCGGATTGGACGACCATTCCAGATAGTAGCGGTCGCTCTCCGTGTCGTACAGGGTCTTGGTGATCTTCACTTCCCGGCGCGGTGGAATGCTGCCGCTGATCACGCTCTTGAAGTCGGTGCCGATGCGAATCTCATCGATCGCGTTCTGGTTGAGGATGGTGCACACGGTCAGCACGTCGAGCGTGTCCTCGTCGATGGCGGCGCTGGCGGAGGCCGCGTTCTCATCGAGCGCCTCCTCGGTCATTTCCTGGTCTTCCGTGAAATGCCAGGTGCTGACCTTGTCGGTTTCCCCGAACTCGAACTTGAGGATGACGATGTTGTCCTTCTTGGAATCGACATTGCTCCCGGGAGCGCTCGCCACCTCCTCGCCCTGGTTCCAGATGACGGGATTCAGGCGCTTGCGTTCCCGCATATGGCGGCCGTTGCCGGCACCGATCGCGTCGGCCTTCCCATCCATGGAAATCGCCCGCTCCTTGAAGCCGCTCTCATCCGAGGCCAGCGCGATGCCCACGGGCGCGAAGAAACTCTGGTTGGGCAGGTGGAACACCGCGCTGAGCCACAGCACCCCGTTGTTGCCCTGCGCCATGGCACCCGCACTGCGGGCCAGCTTGCGGGTGGAATGAGGTGACCCGTTCCGGTCCCAATCCGAGTTGCCGATGTATCCGCCCATCGTGGGCAGGTTGTCGACCACACCATCCCAATCGGGTCCGCCCTCGCCCCAGGCTCCGTCGTAGAGCTCTTCCGGATTCCCGCGGCTGTCGTAGATGAAGGCATACCCCTTGGACCCGGCGGTGTCCTTCCATGGTGCCGCGAACCCCTTGCCGCCGTTGCGACCCTCCAGACGGCCCGCAACCTCGTGGTTGTGGGGCTGATAGTCGAACGGCTCGTAGACCAGCAGTTCGGCATGGCTGATCGAGACGGCGGTCACCAGGCAGAGCAGGAAGGCGTGCGGGGCTGTCATTTTCGAGTTCTTCGGGTGCATGGTCTTGCTGGTTGTCACTTTGGTGCTTTCGGCAGTCGTCGAGGCGGGACGGTGAGACAGGGAGCAATGGGGCGGCAGCGATGGACGCGAACCTACAAGTTCAGTTCGACCAGTTCCGGCTTCTCGGTCCGTTGCTTGATTTCCTCGATCGCCTCGCGGACCGCCTTGGCCTTCTTCTCGCTGGCCCATTTCGGGAAATCCTCCTCGGCGGTTTCGAAGTAGTGCGCGGTTTCCTCCAACTGCGGAATCACCCGCTGGGCGTGGGCGCCGTACGGTTTGAGCATTTCCAACAGCTTCGGCGTGTGCGATTCGCTGCCGTGCTTTTTCTGGTGGCGCACGTAGTCGGCGATCAACTCAAGCCCTTCGCTCACGCGGTGACGGCTGAGCAGGTCGAGGCCCGCCGTCTGGATCTGGCCGTCGAACATGATGCCGCTGGGCGCCTTCTCGACGATCGCCCGGTGGACGGCGGGCAGGATCGGCCGGAGCTGCTCCAGGGTCAGCTTCTGATAGACGCCGCCCAGTGCGCCACGCGTCCTGCCATCCTGGTTGGCGAGTCCGGCCTTGACGGCTTCCAGCAACAGGTCCTGATCCACCTCCTCGAAGGAATGGCGAAGCATCCCCGTCCGCGTGCTGAAAATGGTCTGGATGAGGAAGCGTTGCTCCATGCCCCGCGGATCCTCCGGGGTCGGCCCCCTGGCGATTCGCTTGAGCAAGTCCGGCACGGCCTTCATCGCCGGCTCGCCGATCCCGTTGAGGGCCTCGACGGCCTTGACGCGCAACCAGAGATGATCCTCATCCAGCAGCTTCAGCAACTCCAGCACCGCGGGCTCCGCCTCCTTGCCATACTTGGCCAGCGCCTGGCACGCGCCGAGGCGGGTGTCCAGTGATGGTGCCTCGAGCAATTCGACGAGTTTCTCCACCGGGACGTTCTTCTTCTTCCCGATCACCGTGGCCGCGCGGTCGCGCACCACCGGGGACCAACTTCCGAGGTGTGCAAGCAGTGCTTCCGCCGGCAGGTCGTCGTAAGCAGTGAATGGCTCGTGGCCGTTGGCCCCGCGTCCCTCCTCGATGAGTTTCCGGGCGCTCTCCGCGTCCAGCGGAGCCACCACCGAGGGCCGGCTGCCGGTGAGGCGGATGGCCTTGCGCGGCATGGCATACGAAATCAGATAGACTCCCGTCGCATCCCATTTGGCATAGGCATCATGCTTGTTCTGGGGCGGCCCCTGATGCGGGAAACTCCAGTCCCATGAGCGGGCGAGGTCGAAATACCACGCTCCGAACTCCTTCATCCAGGCACCGGTGGCATTGGGGCCGCCGCGCGACACCCCGGGCATGGCCCAGGTCAGGTTGAAGAAGTTGCCGGTGTGGCCCTGGTCGCGCTCGCCGTAGTGGGACGCGGTGGACATCTTCGCGAAGAACTCGGCGCCGTCCTCGTTTTCCAACTGGTCGAACAACACCGCGACCATGCCGTTCTTCCCGTTGTCCTCATGGCCGAAGGTGTTGGGCTTGTGGTCACCGTAGGGAATCGCCCCCTTGCCGATGTAGAACGAGAGGAGGGTGTTGCTGCGTTCGATGGCCTCGGCCACTTCGGGATCGTCCACCCCGGCCTCGCGCGCGAGCACCAGGCCGATCGTCAGCACCGCTCCCGGGGAGTTCATCATGCCGTAGCCGGGGAGGCGGCCATCAGGATTGGCGAACTTGTGTCCCCAGGAACCGACCGCACTCTGTCCCTCGGCGGCCGACAGCGCCATGCGGCGCAAGCCCGGCAACACGGAGTCGTCACCGGTTGCCATGATGTATTCTGAGAGATATGTCGTGAGGTATCCGAAATACCATGTCGCGAAACCCATGTTGTCATAGTTTGCCGCCCATTCGGCCTCCCTTTTGAGCAGCGGATGATACTTGCTGTCGCCGGTGGCCAGCAGGCCCAGCGCGTTCAACGCGCGCGGGATGGAGTTCTGCTTCTCATACCCGTCCTGCTCCATGCGTTCCGCCAGTTTCTCGGCCGCCTCGTTGAGGATTTTCTCCGACTTCGGACAATCGTAGGGAGCGATCGCGCTGTAGGTGCCGAGCACCGGCACCGGCACCTCGATCTTCTCGATTTGACCCTCGCGCCAGCGGATCAACCCGAGCCTGCCATCTTCGGCCTCGGCGGCGGTGAGCGCCTGCCCAAGCTGCTTCCGCGCATCCTGATCAAACGGCACGCCAGCCACCCCAAGCAGCACGTCCCCCTTCTTCAGCAGGCCATCCGACGGCGAACCGGCCGCGACCTCGGTGATGTAAATCTGGCGGGCCAGCGAGGTGTGAAGACGGATGTTGTACATCCATCCGCGCGCACCGGTGGCGCCGAGCGTCCAGTCGTGCACCGCATTCTCCGGCAGCTTGTCGCCCTTGGTCAGATCGGGATTGGGATGATCCCACTTTCCGAGCTTCTCCGGCTGCGGCACCGGCTTGAACACCAGTGGCCGTTCAATTTGCTTTTCCGCATCGCCCAGGAACTTGCTGATGACGGGTTCCATCGCTTCGGCCCATGCCCAGTAGCCTTCGAGGTTGGGATGCAAACCGTCCGGCATCAGGTCGGTTTTGAGGTTCCCCTGGTCGTCGAGGAAGACCTCTTCGAGGTCCAGCCAGTGGACGGTCTCGCCATCCACGTAGGTCTTGAGGATCTGGTTGATCTGCTCGTTGCGGAGCCGGCCTTCATCGCCGGGTGTCTTGCCCCGCGGGAAAATCGGCATCAGGAGGATCTTCGACTCCGGCAGCTTGGCGTGGATTTCCTTGAGCAGGGCGAGCACTCCATAGGCGGTGTCTTCGCCTTTCGCCTCCGGCTCTCCGCGGTTGTTGGTGCCGATCATCACCAGGACCACCTTCGGGTTGCGGTCCTTCATCCCGTCCAGGCCGCCGTTCTGGAAATGCCAGAGCATGTGGTAGGTGCGGTCGCCGCTGGAGCCGATGTTCACCGCCTTGCGATCCGAATAGTAGGCATCCCACACTGGTTTGCCGACGCGCGACCAGCCGAAGACGATCGAGTCGCCCACCATCAGCAGGTCCACCTCCTGCTCCGTGCACCAGCGCTTGCGGTCCTCGTGGTGCCGAAGCCACGCGTTCCAGCTCTTGGGGTCTTCCTCGGGCCCGGGCCGGGACTCGGCCTGGGTGGCCCGGATGTCCGTTTCATAGGTGGGATCCTCCCATGGCATCGCCGCCACCTCGTGTGTGGATTCGTTTTGCGCGGGATTCGCCGGAGCGCGCCCCCGGTCGCAGCCCGTGAGCGCCGGCACGGCGGACAGGAGCACGGCAGAGGCGATGATGCGGAATACGGTGGGGTGTTTCATGAATGGAACTCTTTGGTGCGAGACGGTGGCTCGATCGCTTTTCCGTCAAGAGTGAGCATGCTGTCTCAGGGAAGCTTGCCGATGGGGAAATCGCATTGAGGTTGTCATGCCGGCGATGCCATGGCTGCGAGCACGGTCAATCGAGTCAGATGGATGGGCATGGCGGAAGTTGCGCTTCGGCCCGGGCAGTCTGGGGAGCTTCGCCGCGATCCGAAAGGGCGCGCGTGTCGTCTCATCGCATGACATGGCGAGACGCCGGATGAAAAGGGAGGAAGGACCCGGCCTTGGTGAGAGAGGGGATGAGCGGAGTCCGGAAAACCCAAAAAACCGGACTCCGCCCCTTGCCACAACTCCGCGAGGAGCCGGGAATTCTCGCTTTCCGAAGGTCCGAACCGGAAGGGCATGGCGCGCGGAGCGGTCCCGTCACGGTGCGGATAGCAGGGTTACCATGTCGTCGCCCAGGGCCTTGCCGACACGGAAGTAGCTGCGGGCGTTGCCGTTCCAGTGGAAGCCCTGGTCTCTGGGAGAGACCGCGGCATCTTCCCAGAAGGGGCGCGTGTCCGTGGAGAGAACATTGGCAGGTTGCGGGCTTTCGGGGAAGACCCAGAGCTGGGCCCGCTCGACATCCGAGTAGCCGGGGTAAGGTGAAGGTTCAACCCCCGCGCTGGTCATCCCGGCCGTGGCGATGACGAAGGGCAGGTCCGGCTTGCCGAATTCCGCCCGCACGTCGCTGATGAAATCGGGCAGGTTGTATTTGTATTCGAGGGCGCGCTCGATCGGGGACTTGTCGCTGGTGCCCTGGTGCCAGGCGAAGCCGACGATCTGGTAGCCCCGACCGGCCCAATCGGGGAATTCGGTGCCGAGGTTGTCCAGCACCTCGCGGGCATTGTTGAAGATCTCCAGATAAGAGAGGCCTACCTCACCGCCTCGTGCCGCCACCGCGCTCGGTGGGCGGAAGTCTTCGGCCAGCTTGTGGCCGCCCCAGGCGGCCTTGATGATCAGGACATCGTCCGAAGCATAATAGTCGCCGATGATCTGACCAAAGGCGTATTCCGGACCAATCAAACTGCTGTCAGCGCCGTGGAAGGGTGGACCGAGGTCGCCCTTGGTCGGAGTGGAACTGGCTGTAGGCAGATTGCCGGATGCGCCATTGTACCACCAGACCTTGACGTCGCCCCGGGTTCTCCAGGAGCTGTTGACAGGATCACCGGGTGTTGCCAGCAGGGAGGTGTAGTCGTATTCCGGATACGTTGCGTTGTTGTTGGCCAGGTAGCGCAGGGTGCCGATGCCGCCGTCGCCGGTTTGGCCGGTTTCGGTGTGCCCGTAGCCGACCATGTTGGACTGCCCGGCGAGGATGAAGACCTTGATGCCGGCCGGGTCGTCGTCCCAGGTCTGGAACTGCGCGCTCGTGCCGTTGCCCAGCGGTTGGCCGACACCGTTGGCGATCCGGTTGGCGGTGACGGTGAAGCTGCTGCCGATGTCGAGAGCCGAGGCCAGGGTGAGGGTGGCCGTCCTGCCGTCGCCGCTCAGGCTGGCCCCCGTCACGGCGACCGTGCCGCCGCCGTCCTGTTCGATGGTGTAGTTGGCCGGGTCGGCGGCGGAACCGCCCATCGCCTCGCTGAAGTTCACGGTCACCGTGGTGTTGGCCCCCCAGAGGCTGCTGATCACCGGTGCCGGACCCAGGTCCTCCGCGCTCATCTGCACGAACAGCCTGGGTTCGGTGAGCAAATCCGGATCGATGGTCACTTGCACCGTCTCGATGTCGGCGACCGGTGCGCTGACCGACTCGCCGGCTCCGGACTCCCAGAACCACTCCGTCAGGTTGGTCGAGTACCAGACCTTGTAGGTCATGCCGGTAAGCGATTGCGTGCGGCGGGTGTAGCTGAAGGTGCCCGCCGTCGGATCGAATGCCGCGGCGTACGGATTCGAGGAACCGGCGTTCAACGGATTGAGCCCGAAGAGCCGCTCATACTCGTTGCTCAGACCGTCGAAGTCGTCGTCACCGGTCGGCCCGCCCACACCGGGGTAACTTCCGGCCCAGGTGTCGTAATCGCCGACCGAGGCGGTCTGGCCAAGGTAGAAGGTGTAGCCGCCCGGGCTGCCGATATCCGTTTCCTGTTCCTGGCAGATCCAGCGCATGATCACGTAGCGGCCGGTTAGCTTGGCTCCGTCGAGCACGTATTCATACAAATTCCGGTCGCCCCGGTTCAGTGCCTTGCTGGCGGCAGGCGTGGTGCCGAAGTAGGTGTTGGCAATCGCGGTCCAGTCCGATCCCGGATCCGTGTTGCTGACCCAGAAATCGATGGAGCCGATGGAGGAGTAATCGGATTCGAGTGCCTGGGCATGGATGAAGCCGTCGAAGGTCACGATTTCGCCCATGTCGTAGATGATGGTTTGGGATTTGACGCTGTCACCGGCGTAGCTGCCCGAGTCTTTGGGAGTCCAGCGGAATGAACCGCCCGTATTGGTGCTCGTGCCCACATAAGTCAGACTCATGGAGGTGTCGAAGAGGTTGGTCAGTGTTCCCCCCGTCGCACTGGTGCTGGCCGCGACCGGGGCGTTCAGCAGGGTGATCAACTGAGTGGCCCCCACCTCGATGAACTCCACACTGGCGGTCTGGGTGATGATGACCGAGTCGGTGATGCTGGTGGCGGTGAAGACCTCCGTGCCCGGCGTGCTGGAGCTGACCGTGAAGGTCGCCTGGCCGTTGGCATCCGTGGATTGAATGTCGACGGGAAGAATCGTCGCGGCTCCCGGCCCCGACGTGATGTTCAGGGTAACCCCTTCATTCGCCACCGCGAGTCCCGCGGCATCCTTCAGGGTCACGGTGATCAAGGAGGTCTCCGAGCCGTCGGCGGCGACCGAAGTCGGCGCGGCGACGACGGTGGAGTTGCCTGCATCCACCGGACCGACCACGACAGGTGCGGTGAACTCGACGCTTGCCGTATCCGTGATGGCGACCGTCTCACTGGTGGCGGTGAAGGTCTCCAGGCCGACCACGCCGGACTTGACGGTGAAGGTCGCTTCGCCGTTGGCATCGGTCGTGTCCGTGCCGGTGCCGGCGGGCGTGATCGTCGCGCTGCTGTCTCCACTCAGGACAACCAGCATCCCGGGAAGCGGCAGACCACCCGCATTCCTGACCGTGACCGTGATGCTCGAGGTATCGGTGTCATTTGCGGTCACGGAAGTCGGTGAAGCCGATACCGTTGAGCTGGCGGCGTCGACCGTCATGGCCTGGAAGTCGACACTCGCGGTTTGGGTGACGGTGACACTGTCCGTCGACGAGGTGGCGCTGAAGACCTCGGTGCCCACCGCGCCGGAGCTGACGGTGAAGGTGGCCACACCGCTGCCATCCGTGGTCTGGGTGGCGGAAGGACTGATCGTCGGCGTGCCGGGACCGGAAGTATTCGCCAGCGTCACGTCCTCGCCGCTCACGGCGATGCCGGAGGCATCTTTCAGCGTGACGGTGATGGTCGAGGTCGACGTGCCGTCGGCCAGGACCGCCGTTGGTGAGGCGACCACCGTCGAGGTGCCGGCATCGACGGGTCCGGCCACGACACTGGTTTCCTGCCCCCTGAAACGGATTTCATGCAAGCCGACCAGATTGCTGCCGCCGCCATACACCTGGATGTTGGTGAAGCGGATGTGGGTGACGCCAGTCAAGGTGTCGAGGGCGCGGAGTTCCGCGAAGGATTCCTCGCGGGTGCCGAGGCTTTGGGACCAGTCGGCCATGTTGAGCGAGGCGGCCGAAACCGGTGTGCTGAAGCTGCTCCCTCCATCGGTCGAATAGGAAATATCGAAGGTGCGGGGGTTTCGATTCTTATCGCGGGTATACATCCAGTAATAGACGCCGTCGATGTCATGGCTTCCACCCAGTTCAAAGGTGACCACTTCGGCGCTTGCGGCACCACTGCTCAGCCAATATGGCGAATCAGTAGTGCTTGAGATGTAGGGGTGGACATCGTCCAGTTCACTGGAAGGATCCGATACATTGGAGAGACCCGAGCCATCGATCGTTTTGGCGATGACCCGATTGCCACTGGTTTGCCAACTTGTCGATGTCGCCCCGGTGGGAGTGATGACATCGGCGACCGCCGGCAGGTTGAAGCAGGCGAAGGCCGCAAGAATCGCAAGCAGGTTTTTCGATTTCATGGTGTGATTGCGGAAATGGGGTTGATCTGGTGACCAATCGGATTGGATCAATTGGCAGGCAAGGTTGCCGGACTTGGGGATGCACTGGCGGAGGACTTGTCAATGATCTCCAGCTTCTGGCCGTCCTTGATGAGTTGCTCCTTCAGCTTTCCGTATTCGACATCCTGGACCGAGGTTCCCGCCTCGATGGCCTGCACGGCGGCGGTGGCGGCGCTTTGTCCGAGCACCATGCCGACCGGTTCCATGCGGATGGAGCCGAAGGCGATGTGGGAGGAAGAGAGACACCAGGGGACCAGCAGGTTCTCGCACTCGCCCCTGGCCGGCACGATGGAGCGGTAGGAGATGGGATACGGCTTCCCGCCGAGGCTCATCTGGATGTCACCCTCGTTCTTGAGCTGCCCCTTCCAGTTCACGCGCTGCACATGGTGCGAATCCATCGTGTAGGCCCCCATGCCCACGGAATCGGTGACCTGCGGATAACCGGCATCCTGCCGGCACTGGTGCTCGGTCATGACGAAGTCCGAGACCATCCTCCGGCCCTCGCGAACATACAGGTTGTAGGGCCAGTGGCCGTTGTCGGTGAACTCGTCCTTGGGCAGGCCCCAGCCCGAGTAATTCTCCCGGACATCCTCCGGCACCCGCGGGTGGTTCTGAAGCGTCCAGACCAGGCCAAGCTGCCAGTCCCGATGCTTCGCGGCGAGTTCCTCGCGTTCATGGTGGGAAAGCGTGGTCCAGTCCCAGTAGTCGGGGTGGTCCGGCGGCAACGAACTGTAGTTCATGCCGATGAAATCGGTGGAAATCCCGCCGTTGTTGTTGGAATCGGTCTTGCGATTCGGCATCGCGGAGAATTTGTAAAACTGCCCCCACTGCCCGCGATGACCGGAGTCGAGGGCCCGAAACAGGATCTCGTAGTCCGCCTCGTCATAGCCTTCGGGCCTGGCGATCGGCACCAGGTTGTCGGGTGCGTCGGTGAGGCACATGCGGTAGCAGAAGGCCTGCAGGCGATGGTCGCCCTTGCCGACGTCGGCTTCATCGTACTCGTTCACGCCCGGCAGCAGGCCGCTAGCGGGATCACCCATAACGACATACGGATCGATCCCGTCCGGCAGGTTGTTGCTGTGCACCGGCAGGGTGATCGCGTTGGAAACCTCCTCGTATTTCGCGTTGGCTTCGCGGCCCACCGTGAAACTCACGCCAGCCGCCGCCATCAGGTCGCCTTCGTAGGAGGCGTCGATGAACATCTTGCCCCGGATCTCCCGTCCATCCTCCAGCCGGATGGCGGTGATTCGTTGCCCGTCCATGATCGCATCCTGATCCAGATCCAGACGTCCCTCGATCACCCGGACGCCGGCCTCCTCGATCATTTGGTCGAAGATCATCTCGGCCACCTTCGGCTCGAACACCGATGCGAGTTCGGTCTCCTCATCGAAGGCCGGGGCTCCCTGGCCGTGCTTGGGAAACTCCTCCTTCTTCTGCTGCACCCAGGCCTCCTCATCCTGGTAATGGAGATAGACCCGGTGATAGAACTCGCGGGAGATGCCGCCCAGAATCTCCCGGTTGCCGATGTCGGTGTAGCCCAGCCCGCTGCTGGTCAGTCCTCCCAAGTGGCCGTACTGGGAAACCAGGATCACCGACTTCCCCATCCGGGCCGCCTGCACTGCCGCGGCGACCCCCACGGAGGCGTCGCCGTAAACGACGACATCGGCATGGAGTTCGGACCCCTTGTTTTCCGGCTTGGGAGCGCAGCCGGAGGACACCAGAAGAAGCAGGAGCGGGATGAGTCGGCAAATCATGGGTGATGGAATTTCAAGTCAAAGAAAAGCCCACAGCCTCCCATGGAGATTGCGGGGATATGAAATGGTTCGTTTCAACGGAATCCTGTGCGAATGGCGGCTACGAGAAGCCCTGGGATTTCATGGGGAAGGAGGAATTTCCATTCAGAGTAAAATGTCTGAAAGCCGGGGAATTCGACATGGCAAAATGGGTTTTCTCCGGCTCTCCGCCAGATTTGCTTACGGCCTTGGTGGGGGGGATCGGGCATTTCTTCAGACACTGAGGCGCTGAGAAAACGGAGGCCGCCGAGCCGACATGGATCTAGATCGAGGGAACTGGTGCCATTCCAACTCATATGTTCCTCGCCGTCCTCTGAGATCTCTGTGCCTCAGTGGCTTAGGGAAGCCATGACCACGTGAAACGCGGCAAGACTGACGGAGGGCCTTTTTTCCGGACTCTTCGGAGGCTCGGGCCGTCTCACGGGCTGACGACCACCTTGAGCCGGGCGAAGAGTTTTCCACTCGCGGCGAGGGACTTGGGAATGGTGACGATCACGGGAGTCAGGCCGTCCACGGACGCGCCACTGTCGTCGATGCCGACTCCCCCCGCTCCATGCACGGCCGTCGTCCAACCGCTCAGGTTCGGGCCGTATTCCACGGTGATCGTGGTCGTCCCGTCCGCCTCGGCGGCGTCGCTGCGGCCGAAGGTGAACACGAAGTTGCCCGGATCGCTGTTGTCGAAGGTCGGCAGCCGGTCGATCGCGTTCTCATTGACGTCCAGTGCGCCCAGCGCGTAGGCCACGGCGTTCGGCACGCCGTCGCCATTGGCGTCGCCATCGGCCGGTGCGCCGCCGGACCAGGTGGCGAAGTCGGAAGTGATGCCTCCCGACGCACTGCCGAAGCGGATTTCATACAAGGCGAAATATTGGGGGTCGCCATGGTTTTGCAGGTTACTGAACCGGATGTGCGTGGCCCCGGACAGGGTGTCGAAGGTCGCCGTCCTTGCAAAGGAAGGGTCACGATCGCTGCCGCCGATGGCCCAATCCGCCATGTTGAGCGATGCGGCGGAAACCGGAGCGCTGTAGGTGCCGCCGCCGTCGGTCGAGAAGGAGATGTCGAAGGTCCTGAGGTTCCGGTCTCCGTCACGCTCGTAGGTCCAGTAATACACCTTGTCCACATTGTAGGACCCACCGAGATCGAAGGTGAGCACCTCGTTGCCGGCGGAAACGGCGGTCGAAGCACTCAACCAGTACCAGAGAGCATTATAGGCATGGGAATCATCCAGGACACTGGAAGGGTCCGACACGTCGGACAGACCACTGCCGTCGATTACCTTGTCGATGGTTCTGGTGTCACCAACATCCGAGGTCGAGGTCACACCGACAGGCGTGATCACGCCTCCGGCCGGGGGCGGCGGTTCTTCGGAATTCACGTTGATGTGGAGGGCCGCCTCGACCGGTGCTGCGAGGCCGTCGCTCACGCTCACCGTGAAGACATTGTCACCCACATCGCCGACCCCAGGGGTTCCGGAAAGGGCACCGGTGGAGGAGACGCTAAGCCACCCTGGACCGCCGATCTTGGCAAAGGTCAGGCCATCATCATCCGGGTCACTGGCGGAACCCGAGATCGTGGCGCTGTAGGCGGCACCCACGGTCGCATCCGCCGCGGAGAAAGGATCGGCCGCGAACGCTGGCGGATCGTTCACGTTGGCCACGCTGATGTTGAGGGTCGCCTGCACCGACACGCTGCCGTCGCTGACGCTCACGGTGAAAGCGTTGGGCCCGACATCGTCATTGCCCGGGGTGCCCGAGAGCGCACCATCCGTGCCGACAGCCAGCCAGGCCGGGCCGGAGATCTTGGAGAAAGTCAGTTCGTCCTCGTCGGCGTCTTCGGCATTGTCGGACAAGGTGGAAACATAAGGGATGTCCTGGGTCGCGCCGGTTTCATTGACGGGGTCGCTCAGCCAGTTGGGCGGGGTGTTGCCCGTGGCACCCGCGGGCGAACCGAGGAAGGCGACGTTGTCGAGAACACCGGACGAGTTCCCGCTGCCGCCATTGAACGTGAGCGTGAAGACCGCCGATTCGCCGTCCGCCAGCTGCGTGTCCGACAAGGCAGGTGCCAGGTTGAAGTCGAAGTCCGGGTAATCCACCGCCCCGGAAACGTAAGTGCCGTCATAAGGCAGACCGCTGACGGTGGCGATCGTGGTGCCGGCCGGTCCCAGGCTCCCGCTGACATAGGTAACGACGATTTCGTCGGGCGAGTTCGCCCGTCTCTTGTAATCGAAGTGCAAGGAATCGACCGAATAGGCGGAGCCGGTGTTGTTGGTCAGGGTCAGGGTGACGGTCTTGTTGTCCGACTCGCGCAGAAGCAGGCCGGTCGTATTGGTCGTATTGGCTCCGGCCACCGTGCCGAAGGTGCCATCATTCGATGTGTAAGTGGACAACACGCGGTTGGTGTTGGTGGCGGCGGTCGCGGAGAAACCGGTCACGGTCGAATCGGCCGCGTAGGGCGTCGAGGTGTCGGCCCAGGAATCCCAACTGGCGAGAATCGGTGCAGGCGGGGGCAATACGGTGATCTGCAAGGTTCCCTCGACCGGCGGGGCGCTCCCGTCGCTCACGCTCACGATGAAGCTGTTCGCGCCCAGGTCATCGATGGTGGGCGTGCCGGAGAGCGCACCGTTGGACGCGATGGCGAGCCAGCCCGGACCGTCGGCCTTGGCATAGGCCAGGCCATCACCGTCGGGGTCGCTGGCAGAACCCGCGATGCTGCCGCTGTAAGGGGTGTCCTGGTTCGCGTCCGTGGCGGAAAATGGGTCGGAGTTGAAGGCCGGCGGGTCGTTCACGTTGGCCACGCTGATGTTGAGGGTCGCCTGGACCGGTGCGGCGAGGCTGTCGCTCACGCTCACGGTGAAGCTGTTGGGTCCGACATCGTCATTGGTCGGCGTGCCGCCCAGCGTTCCATCGGGTGCGACGGTCAGCCAGGCTGGACCGCCGACCTTGGCGAAGGTCAGCGGGTTGCCGTCGGAGTCGGAGGCGTCATCCGCCAGTGTCGAGGCATAGGCAACATCCTCGGTGGCGGCCGTTTCGGTGACGGGATCGCTCGACCAGACCGGCACGGCATTGGTCGAATCCACCAGGAGCGTCGTGTCGTCGGGGATCGCCACCGTGGTAACGAGGGGGTTGCCCGCCGTGTCGCTCAGGGCCGCTCCGGCGCTGATCTGCAATTGCAGTTCGCCAAGGGTGGTCGGGGTCACCTCGACGGTGAACACGCCCGGCGCGATCTCGCTGACGCTGCCGATGGTGATGTCGGAGCTGCCCGCATTTGAGAAGTCGCCGGCATCCACGGACGTCCAGTTCATGTCCTCGCTGAAAGTGACGGTGTAGGTGACCAGCGTGTTGGTGCTTACCGGACCGCCGGATTTGTCATCCACGATGCTTGTCAGCGTGGGTGCGGTCTCGTCCGGGTCCGCTTCGAGGACCCGCTGGAGTTCCGGCGTCAGCACGTTGGCCTCGCCGAGGGCGCTGGGATGCACCGCATCCCTCATGTAGGTCTGCCAGGTCGGAAAATCGTTGGTGTAAACCTCCAGCCAGTTCGGGTAGTGGTCGACGAGGATCGTGCCGCGCTGCGCCGCGACATCGCGGTAGATCTGGTAGTAGCCGTTCAAATCGACCCGAGGACTGAAGGGCGAGGTGTCGGGCGGCAGGCAGTTCATCGTCTGCAGCACGATGATGACGTTCGGGTTCTGCGCCACGAACTGGTCGATCATCCAGTTCAGGTTGTCCTCGGACTGCTGTTTGGTGATGTTCTTCACCGTCGCGGCATCGTTCATCGAGAACTCGATGAACACCGCGTCCGGGTTCTCCAGCAGTGCGGCCGGCGTCTGGCTGGAGACCCCATCGTCGGAGGCCGTGCCGCCGACCGCCAGATTGACCACGGTCACCGTTCCCGGCCCGGGGGATTCGCCATTCAACCAGGTCTGCAAGGCTCCCGGCCAACTGCCCCCGTCGGTGAGGCTCGTGCCGATCATCACGATCTTGACGTCGTCACCCGCGCGGACCTTGGCCAGCAAGGCGCTTTCGGCGGAGGCCGGAAGTGCCGCAAAGGCCCATGCGGCGAGCAGGGACAAGGCGGCGGGAATCAGATGTTGCGTGAATGCCTGGGTTTTCATGGGTGGTTCTGAAACGGATCAATCTTGGATAAAAAAGATCGCGTGGGCTTTGCCGCACGCGATCCTGGTGAAAGCTGGCAGTCGCCGTTCAGCGACGGCGGCGCAGGAGCATCAGGACACCCAGGCTACCGAGCAGTGCTGCGGAGGAAGGCTCGGGAACTGCGCCCAAACGGAGTTCATACAAGGCGTAATATTGAGTATCGCCCCAATTGGTGATGTTGCTCAACTGGACATCGGTGACATCGGTTTGCGCATCGAAAGTCGCGGTTCTCGCAAAAGAAGGATCACGAGCACTTCCACCTTGAACCCAGTCCGCCATGCCGAGGGTTGAGGCAGCAACCGGGGTGCTAAAAGTGGTGCCACCATCGGTCGAAAAAGCGATATCAAAGGTTCTGATGTTCCGATCTCCATCGCGCTCGTAGGTCCAGTAGTAAAACTTATCAATGTCGTATGCCGCGCCTAGGTCGATTGTAATCACTTCGTCATTGGCGGTGCCTTTATTAGCAACCGCAGTCGATGCGCTCAGCCAATACCAGGCAGCATTGTAGGCATGGGAATCATCCAAAACGCTGGTAGGATCCGATACGTCAGTAAGACCACTGCCATTGATCACATTCTCGATGACTCTGCTGTCGCCGACATCCGAGGTTGAGGTCACACCAGTCGGCGTGATGACAATCGCCCCTTGAAGGGATGGCGCAATGGCGATGGAACTCAGAGCGAGCAGGGATTTGAGTTTCATGTTTTTTTGGATCGTGGGGTTGGATTGAATCGTTTCGTTCGAAAAACCTGTCAAATGGACCGGGATTTCAAGGGGAAGGAAGGATGTCCATTCAGGTTCAAATGTCCGGAGGTCCGGGAATTCGACATGGGAAAATGCATTTTTTCACGCCTGCCCCCGTTTCTCCTGCATTCGTCGCCCCCGGAAGGTCACGATGATCGCCTGGTTGGCGGGCACAGGCTGGCTGGCGGAGCGCCATTTTGTTGTCATTGAGGGGGCGGCAGGGAGAGCGGGCGGCTTGCCGGAGTCCGTCACGGGCTCACCGCCACCTTGAGGCGGGCGAAGAGCTTGCCGTCGGTCGCCACGGTCTTCGGGATGGTGACCACCACGGGCGTCAGACCACCCACGGAGGCACCACTGTCGTCGACGGTCACGCCGTCTCCCGCGTTGGGGGCGGCGGTCCAGCCGCTCAGGTCCGTGCCGTATTCCACGGTGATCGTCGTGCTGGCGTCCGTCTCGGCGGCGTCGCTGCGGTCGAAGGTGAACACGAAGTTGGCCGGGTCGCTGTTGTCGAAGGCCGGCAGCAGGCCGATCGCATTCTCGTTCACATCCGCCGCGCCCAGCGCGTAGGCCACGGCATTCGCCACGCCGTCGCCGTTGGTGTCGTCCTCGGCCGCCGCGCCGCCGGACCAGCCGGCGTAGCTGGTTCCCGTGCCGACATCGTCGTAGGTCAGCGTGATGGTCCCCGTCCAGGTCCCGCCTTGGGGCGTTTCCCAGCCGAAACCGCGGTAGCCGTTGCCGAGGAACAGCGCGGTGGTCGCCAGGTCGATGTCGCCGGTCCAGTCCGCGTCGGTCTTGGTCTCGGTGAGAGAGGTTCCGATGCCATCGTTGCCCCCGCTCCACACGAGCGTGTCGCCGACGACGCCGAAATCCTGATTGGCGCCCACACTGGTGACGGCCAGCGAGAAATCGCCACCGGCCGTCCCCGGGGGGCCGAGGAGGACGGTCAGGTCCGACGCGTAGTTGCCGTCGCTGCCGCTGTCGGTGGCCGTGAGGGTGACATCGTTGAAGGCGATCGAGCGCAGGATGGAACCGGTCGGCAGGGTCGTCGGCAAGGGCAGCCCGATCGGACCGCCGGAGATGAACTCGCCGGCCTCGATGGTGGTACCGGCACCCAGGTCGATGACCAGCGTCGGGGGAGGTTCCGGTCCCACCGTGACCGTCACGGTGTAGGTATTGACCGTGTCCGGATCCGTGGCGGTGTCGGTCACCGTGTAGGTGGCCGGATTCTGCACCGCGAAGGTCGGCGACGGCGGCGAGCCGCTGGCGGGGATGCAATCGCCGGAACTCAGGGTGAAGGTGGGGGCCAGGTTCGAGAGGTCGGTGCCGAATGGCACCTCGACGGTGATGGTCTTGGCGGCCTGGTTGATGGTCCCAGCGGCGCCCTCCGCCTGGAAATCGGTGATCAGCGCCGGCACAGGGGGGCCTCCGAAGCGGAGTTCATACAAGGCGAAGTAGGAGGGGTCGCCATGGTTCTGCAGGTTGCTGAAACGGATATGCGTGATTCCGGACAGCGTGTCGAAAGTCGCTGTTCTTGCAAAGGAAGGAGCGCGATCGTTCCCCCCGATGGCCCAGTCCGCCATGTTGAGCGAGGCGGCCGGAACCGGAGTGCTGAAGGTGCCGCCTCCATCGGTCGAGAAGGAGATGTCGAAGGTCCGGAGGTTCCGGTCGCCGTCGCGCTCGTAGGTCCAGTAGTAGACCTTGTCCACGTCGAAGCTCCCGCCCAGGTTGAAGGTCAGTTCCTCGTCACCGGCGGAAACGGCGGTCGACGCACTCAACCAGTAGGCGCTGGTATCGTAGGCATGGGAGTCGTCGAGAACACTGGAAGGATCCAACACGTCGGTGAGACCGCTGCCGTCGATCGCCTTGTCGATGGTTCTGGGGCTGCCGACCGTCGAGGTCGAGGTCGCACCAGTGGGCGTGATGTAGCCTCCGGAAGGAACTTCGGAGAAGTCGACACCAGCCGTGGCGGTGATGGTCACCGCCTCGCTGGTCGCGGTGAAGGTTTCGAGGCCGGCGGTGCCGGACTTGACGGTGAAGGTCGCCTCGCCGTTGGCATCGGTGGTGGCGGTTCCGGCGGGGGTGACGTCGTTCTCGCCATCGCCCGCAAGCGAGACCAGCTTGCCGGGAAGCACCAGGCCGCCGCCATTCCTCAGCATGACGGTGACAGTGGAGGTGCTGACGTCATTCGCGGGAACGGAAGTCGGCGAGGCCGACACGCTCGAGTTGCCGGCATCGACGACCGGGCTCTGGAAGTCCACGCTGGCGGTCTGCGTGACCGTCACGCTGTCGGTCGAGGAGGTGGCGGTGAACACCTCGGTGCCGACGGTGTTGGAACTGACCGTGAAGGTGGCCACGCCGGTGGCATCGGTGGTCTGGGTGGCGGACGGGCTGATCGTCGGCGTGCCCGGGCCGGAAGTGTTGGCCAGAGTGACATCCTCACTTCCCACCGGAACCCCGGAAGCGTCCTTGAGCGTCACCGTGATGGTGGAAGCTGAAGTTCCATCCGCGAGGACCGCCGACGGCGAGGCCTCCACCGTGGAGGTGTCCGCGTCCACCGTGCCCGCCGCAGGGACTGTTCCCTCGAAGCGGATTTCGGCCAGCGTGTAATAAGAGGTGGATCCATAGTTTTGCAGGTTGCTGAAGCGGATGTTCGTGACTCCTGCCAGGGTGGTGTTGAAACTGCGGCTCTCGACCGTTGACACGGTATTGGTTGAGAGCCCGATAGTCCAATCCGCCATTCCAAGCGATGCCGCCGAAACGGGAGTGGTGAACGTCGTGCCGCCATCCGTTGAGTAGGAGATGTCGAAAGTCCTCATGCTACGGTCCGCGGTGCGATTGTAGGCCCAGTAGTACAGCCCGTTCACATCGAAAGGACTCCCGAGATCAAATTCCAGGACTTCCCCACCAGCAGCGGGACTACCGTTTTCGCTCATCCAGTAATCCGTGCCAAAACCGGAAGTATGAGTATCATCCAGTTCACTGGAAGGGTCTGAAACATCAACGAGACCTGAGCTGTTGATCGCTTGGGCAATGTCGTCCCTGGGATCAGTCCCGCCGATTCCTGTCGTCGAGGTCGCGCCGACTGGCGTGATGACGTCGCCGACTGCCGGCAGGCTGAACAAGGCGAAGATCGCCGGGAGGGTGAGTAAGTTTTTTGGCTTCATGGCTGGCTGGGATGCATGGGGGTTCCATGTCTTCATGTCCTGAAGCCGGATGATTCGACACAAAACCTCCGTGCATTCGAATGCGGGGGGCCGCCATCGGATGCCCGGTCGCCGCCGGCCCCGATCTACTGCCGGGTGCGGACTTCAAGCATCGGGCCGGCAGCCTCGGGGTGCTGGCTGGAGGCGAAGGCGTGGACCAGGCTCCACGAGTCCTTCGGCATCGAGGAGGAGGCCAGCAGGAAGCCAACCACTCCGGTGCGATCCTGACTCACGAAGCGGGTAAGTTCGGCGGACTCGAAGACCACCGGCCCCTCCAGACGGCTGCGTTCGATCTCGAAGGAGCCGAGCAGGCTCACCTCGGATTTGTCCAGCTCCGCGCCCTCTCCCACCGATCCGGGTGCATCCACCCATTTCAGTCCCGTCGAATCCCAGTGCTCCAGGTCCGGGACATCACGGATCCCATACACCTCGATGGTGGTGGACTCGGGCAGCAGATAGGCGTAGCCCCTGCCACTGGGCACGAGGTTCAGCCGCAGAGCCGCCTGCTCGAGCTCCCGCGGATCGAGCCCGTCGAGGTCGAAGGCAACCAACGCGCGCCGGTCCTTGGACCAGAGGATGGGATCGAGGCCCTGCTCGTTCGAGACGGGAATATCCCTCTTCACCATCAGCAATTCCGATTCCAGGAAATCCTCCCGCATGTCGCCATGGACGATCGAGGTTTCACGGCCGTCGGTACGGAAGCGAAGCAGGCCCGAATTCGTCGTCCGCTCGGATGGCGAGGGATCGGCAGCGGCCGCATCCCCGATGCCGGACTGGGTGAGGACGACCCGGTCGCCCCTGAGCACGTCGGCCGAAGACTGCGTGCCGTCGTGGTGCACCGAGATCCGCCCGCTCAAGACGCCGAATTCGACCTGGTCGCTGCCTTCTTCGAGCGACACCGCGAAGCGGGTGCCGTGATCGACGGCATGGCCATTGGGGGTTTCCACCACGAATCCCTGCGCCGACTCGGGCATTTCGAAGACGGCCTTGCCGCGGCTGAGCCGGCACCGCATCGGGTCCAGCAGCTCGATGGTCACCGGGGCCTCGAGGTCAGCCACGGCACCCGACTCGAAACGCAGGCTGGCCAGCCCCTTCTCCAGGCGCATGGTGCCCGGAACCAGCCGGGCGCCCTCACCGATCATGCCGTCCGCGGACCACGCCGCGCCTTCCTCCGAGACGATCGTCGCCACGTAGTCCGGATCGTCGCCAGCCGCGGGGCGGAAGATGAGGAATGCGGCAAGCGCCAACATCGCCGCGATGCCGGCAGCCACGGGGACCGCCCAGCGGAAGAGGCTCGGACGATGCGAAGCCATCATCGCAGGTGACAGGATTTCGGCCGGGGTCGCTTGGCATTCCGAATGAAGGTTGGCCTCCAAGCGCATGCGGGAGCGGAATCGCCGCCGCAGCGCAGGGTCCTCGAGCAGGCGCGCTTCGAGTTCCGAGAACTGCTCGCGGTCGATCGTGCCGTCGCTGATCCGGTCGATCAGTTTGTCGAGGTCGTCATGGGGATCGTTCATGTCGTAAAAATGGTTCAAGTGCCGGTTCAGAATCCGAGTTCGGACATCCGTTGTTCGATGCAGCCGCGCAGGGCGGCCCGGGCTCGTTCGAGCGCCTTGTAGAGCCCCGCCACGGGTCGGCTCATGTCCCGGGCCAGGTCCTCCATGCGGACCTTGGTCGTGGCGTAGTAGCGGCGGACCAGGGCAAGCTGGTGCGGCGGCAGGCGCTCCATGCATTCGCGCAGTGTCCGGCGTTCGGCCCGCGCCCGCTCCGATTCCTCCCCGGCCTCCTGCGCGTTCAGTTCCACCAGCGCCTCGGAAAACACCAGCCGGCTGCGCCGCAGTTTCCTGAGTCGGTTCATCGCGGTGAGACGGACGAAGGTGTAGGCCCACGGAACGAAGCCCTCTTCGTTCTCGAGCGAGTCGATCCTTTGCCACATGGAGATGCAAGCGTCCTGCACGACATCCTGCGCATCCTCGATCGACGGGATCAGGCTGATGGCGAATCCGCGCAGTTCGGCCTCGTGCCGCACGAACAGCCTGATGAAGGTTTTCTCCCGGATCATCCCGACATAAGTATGTCCACCAAGCTTGGATTTCGACATCAATAAACCGAATCGCGGGCCTTTGCCGTCCAAGCGCCGATTTCGCGCCTCAGGGCGTGGCACAGCGGCGTGGAGAGCGCGTGGCCGATCCGGCCGCCGACGATGAAGATCAGATCCTGGAAGCCCGGATGAAGTTGGAAAATGACCTGAATCCTGTAACGTTCAGGTGCTTCGCTTCGTGTCCTACCGGCAGTGTAGTCACTCTGACCGCGAAGCAAGATGGCATTAAGGAAGAAGCAGGAGGGGGCCGCCTTGCAGGCCTATGTGACCCTGATGACCACACATCAGTCCAATCTTCGTGCCTTCATTGTCTCGCTGATGCCGGGCAGCCAGGACGGACATCCCGGCGACGATTCCCTACCGCGGCACCAGTTTCGTGCCGCAGATGCATGGCCGCCGCGGCATCCCGCGGCCTTGGGTCCACCACGGGTTCCAGAGTGGCGTCGCCGTCAGCGACGGCGAGTGGCGGCTCGACAATTCCGGAACCCTGCGCGACAGCCGCAACCTGCCCGCCGAACCGGTGGCCACCCCCGGGACCGAAGCCGACGCCGCCCGCGCCAGGCTTGAGGAACTGCTCGATGCGGATGACGGGGCAACCTCCGCGCTCGACGGCTGGCGCACCCGTTATTTCGGCGACGATGCCTCGAATCCGGGCTTGGAAGCCACGCTGTGGGGGCATCTCGCCAACCCGGACCAAGACAGCCTCATCAATCTCTTCGAATACCTCCTCGGCTTCAACCCGCGGCAGGCGGACACCCGGGACGGGCCGCTGTCCTTGTCGGTGGCAAGCGGCCGGCCCGCCGTGCACGCGATCAGCCGCATCGACGACCCGTCACTGGCCGCGAGGCTGCAAAGCTCGCAGAGCCTGTCCGGCTGGGTGGCGGCGGACACAATGCTCAACCTCGAGGCCGCCCCGGCCCTCAACCGCAGCTTTGTCGAGTCGGCCTATCGGTGGCCGGAGGAGAGCCCGGTACCCGGCCGCTTGATGCTCCGCTTTGAAGCTTCCGACGAAAATTAGCTTTTCGGCACAGGCCCGATCGTGCCGCCTTCAATCAGCTGGGCCCAGGTGATGTTTTTCCGCCGGTCGTCCTTGCCCCGGCTGATGTTGTTGACCCATTTGACGATGCGATTGACCGCGGCCCGGGGATCCCAGTCGATGTGCGTGATCTCCGGGCGAAACCAGTCAAAGAGAGGATTCCACTCGTAACAGGCCATGGAAACATCCCTGGGGGCCACGATTTCCTTCCGGGCCAGATGGTCGCGGGCGGCACAGAAGTAGCACGCCTGGTCCAGGAGGAGGGCCGTGGGGGGCGTATATTTGAAGAGTGAGTCCAGCAAGCGCGGCAAGCCCTCCGGAGTGCCCTCCCAGTCGGGCAAATTGTAGGACCCACTCTGGATTCCGTGCCGGCTCAGCAGCTCCATGTAAAAGCGTTCGGGCACGCCGAACGTCGGTTTGCGGCGCTCCTCGGCCACGATATTGACGATCCGCCGGTGACCCAGCGCCACCAGGCGGTCCACCAGGGCACCGATGGCTTCCAGCTTGTCCGGAAGCACCCCGGCAATCGGGACATTCCGCATCCTTCCAAAAAGCGCGAAGGCCGGCGTCGGCTGGCCGACAAACCACTCCAGCAGCGCCCTCGGTCCGCCCGCCACGATCCAGGCATCCGCCCGGGCCTTGCCCACCAGCTTCGCCACCCGTTGCAGATCGAAGTTCAACTCACGAAGACTCTTTTCGGCAAAGCTCGCCCGGTGACCGGACTGGTGCAGGCGGAAGATCGATTCCAGAAAGTAGTCGGTGCGCTGGTCCGCCTTGTCGTAGTGCAGGATTTTCACATTCAAGCCCTGCCCCCGGATTTTCGCCGGAACCAGTTTGATGCGACGGCGGCGTCCCCGTCCCCGCGATTGCAGCAGTCCTTCCTGCTCCAGTCGCTCCAGCGCACGCTCCACCGTCCGCCCGTTCACCCCGAGTTCCTCCACCAGCCGGTTGCGGCCCGGCATCAGCCCCGTCCAGCGCCCCTGCTCCAGCTCCTTGCGCAAGTGCTGGGCAACCTGCTCGGCCACGGAGGATGTTTTCAGCATGGGTGAAAACCTCACCTAAAACGCACAAGTGGGCAATTTGAAAATGCTGGTCGGCCCATCTCCGTCGATCAAGGTTTCCACGTCAGGGGAAACCGCACTTCCCTTTGAACCAATCCGCTCTGATCATCATCATGAAACCGCAAGACGCCAAATTCCCGAACACGTCTTTTTTCACGAATGCCGGCAGGCTCGCCGCGCTCGCAGCAGGCATGCTGCTCGCCACCTGCATGGCTTCTGCAGCTGTCATCACGACGATGACAGTTAGCGGGGGCACTGGGTTCAGTGCTGAAACAGCGCCTGACAGACTCATTGGTCCGGGGATTACGGCGAGCGGAGATGTCACGACATGGACGCACACCAACACAAGTTGGCCTTCAGATGTTCACTGGCTGACTGTTTTTGGTAGTGATTCATGGGTCGAATTTGATCTTGGGGGCACCTATACCGTGGGCACGGCTCATATCTGGAACTTTAATACCTCGGAAGCAGATCGCGCAGCCCGGTCAGCTAGCACTGTGCGCTTGATCTTCTCTGAAAATTCCACTTTCGGGGATGCTGACGACAGCTTTCAGGATTTGTCATTGAGTCCGGGAACCGGGCTTACTACATATACAGGTGAACATATTGCTCTGACTCAAGTTTCAGATGTCACAAACATACGTCTCGAGATTTTGACAAATGGCGGCAATACCTTTGCAGCTATGTCTGAAGTCCGCTTCAGCGCCATCCCCGAGCCCTCCAGCTTCGCCCTAGTGGCTGGCATGTTCGGTCTGACCTGTGTCAGGCGACGTCGCCGCGGCTAACCTGTGCCACGCAAGACCGTCATCGGTTCTTTCAAACCCCATGCTTTAGAGCCGGGGTTTCTCTTGTTCCACAGCAGGTTCATGTGCCTTCGATCAAGACGGATCGCCGGGCCCTGCGATCGCATGTTCACCGCAAACTTGTAGCGACGGCACGATAGTGCCGTCGCTTGGTAGATATGCATCATTCTATGTCCATCCTCCGAAATCCCCGAAGCCCCGTCTTGAAGTTCGCCCTTTCAGTCCTGCTGACTTGTCTCTGCGCCGCACCGGCCCAGGCCGAGCATTACAAGGTCGTGCTGATGGGCGGACAGTCCAATATGTTCGGTTTCAGCACGGAAGCCGCCAATCTACCGGGGGATCTGCAGGGTTCACAGGAGGATGTGCTTTTTTACTACGGGACTTTCCACACCTTCCTCCAGTCCGGCAGTGGGGGGACCTGGGGCAGCGAAATCTCTTTCGGGCGGACGATCGCCGATGCGTTTCCGGAGGAGAAATTCATGTTCATCAAGCATTCGGACGGCGGCACCAGCCTTTGGAACGAATGGAACCTGACGAACGGTCGGAGCTACAATCTCTTCAAGGAAGTGGTCGGCTTCGGGTTGGATACCCTGGCGCGTCAGGGCCACACCTACGAGATCGTGGCTATGCTCTGGTCGCAGGGGGAGCGTGACGCCTGGAACGACCGCACCACCGAGCAGTATCAGAACGACTTCGAGGCCTTTATTGCCGACATCCGCAGCCGCTACGGTGCCGACTTGCCCTTCTTTTTCACCCGGCTCTCGGTCAAGCAAACCGCGCGTCCGATCGAAGCGGTGCGTTTGGCGCAAGACTACGTGGCGGCCCGCGATCCCAATACCCATTTGATCGATGCCGACGCCTACGGCATCCTGGGGGACAACCTGCACTACACCGAGCAGGGCTACATCGATATGGGCCATGATTTCGCCCAGGCCTACATCAATACCCGGTCGGGCGGTTCGACGACCGACGAGACCGCCCCGCGCATCAGCTCGCTCACTCCGTTTCACGACGCATCTGGAGTGCGGCTCAACTCGGCGCTGCGCATCGCCTTCAGCGAAGAGATCGTTTTGGGCACCGGCTCGATTACGCTCCGCAAGAGCGACGGCAGTCTGGTCGAGACTTACGACGCGGCCAATCCTCCGGCCAATCTCACGCTATCCGGCAACACCCTTGAGATCGATCCAAGCGTCGATTTCCTCGCCGATACCAGCTACTACATCGAAATCGATGCCACCGCTATCGACGACCTCGCCGGCCATAGCTTCGCGGGTTTCAGCGGCGACGGCACCTGGAGCTTCACGACCGCAGGCGGCCTCATCAACGGCAGCCGGATCGTTGCCTCGGCCTCGGCTCCGTCAATGGGGAACACCGCATTCAATTTCAACCAGGGTGTTCAGGCCTGGCACCCCTACCGGACGATCGATGGCAGTGGTCTGAGCGGGGGCGAACACGGCACTGCGGACCATACCGCATGGCTCACCAGAGATGAAAGCATCCAGGGCGTGCGTCCCGAGGTGGCCGAGTCCTATATTCAGTGGGACCTGGGAGGAAGTTACCCGCTCGATTCCATTCATCTTTGGAATGCGGCCCGGAGTGGCGACACCGGAACCGGCATCCGGTCGGTGGACATCTACTATTCGAACATCCCCTTCCCGGGTGATCCGGAAGGCGAGGGTGCCGCCAACTGGACCCGCCTCGGCGGCAGCTCTCTCGAACTGCCGCAGGCCCCGGCCACAGGCAATATCGGCTTCGATCTCGAAACCGCCACTTCGATCACCTTGCCTACCACCGAAGTGCGCTACCTCCGTTTCGAGGTCAACAGCAACTGGAACGGAGACGACAGCTACACCGGTATCGCCGAAATCCAGTTTACCGCCGCAGCGGGGAGCACCGATTCGTCTTCTCCCGGCATCAGCGTGCTCAGCCCGGCAAACGGCGCGAGCAGTGTGGAGCATGCCGCGAATCTCCGCCTCACCTTCACCGAGGACATCGCCCTCGGCAGCGGCAGCATCACGCTTCGCCAGTCCGGCGGTGCAGCGGTGGAGAGTTTTGATGTGGGCACGCCTTCTTCAACGCTCTCGGTTTCCGGCGCCACGCTTACGATCCATCCGAGCAATCTACTGGCCCCCTCCACCGGATACCACATCGAGATCGACGGCACCGCCATCGAGGATCTTGCGGGTAACAGCTTTGCTGGCATCAGCGGAGACAGTACGTGGAGCTTTACCACGGAAGCTGCCGATAACACCGCACCGGGCATTCAGGCACAGAGCCCGCGCCCCGATGAAACCGAAGTCAACCCCGCCGCGAATATCATCCTGGTTTTCGACGAAGCAGTCGCCTTCGGCACGGGCAACATCACACTGCGCCAGTCCGGCGGTGCAGCGGTCGAGAGTTTCGATGTGGCTGCGCCCGGCGACGGGCTGAGCCTCTCCGGAGCGACTCTCACCATCAACCCGACAGCCGCCCTCGCCGATTCGACCACCTTCTACGTCGAGATCGACGCCACGGCCATCGACGATCTCGCCGGGAACAGCTTCGCCGGAATCAGTGGCTCAAGTGCCTGGAACTTCACCACCGTCGTTCCGGATGTCACCCCGCCGGGCGTTGCCTCACTCACCCCGGCGAGCGGCGCCAACGACTTTTTCCCAAGCAATAACCTGGTGATTGTCTTCGATGAATACATCGCGCTGGGCACCGGATTCATTCGCATCCGCAGGGTTAGCGACGACTCGGTGGTCGAAAGCTTCGACGTCGCCAGTCCGGCCTCCGGCTTCCACTTCCTCGGCGACACCATCACGCTGAACCCGGCGAGCGACCTCCCGCTGGGAACCGATTTCTATGTCGAAATCGAGAGCACCGCGATCCTCGACAACGCCGGCAATTCTTACCCGGGCACGAGTGGCTCGACCACCTGGAACTTCAGCGTTCCTGCAACTGTGACCTATCCCACCATCAGCTACGTCGACACCCAGTATGACATCGAGACAGGCGACAACAATACGACCATCGGCTGGCGCAACACCAATCCGGCCAAATCATTGGATATCGACGGCGACAACATCGTCGGCAGCGACGGCTACTGGGTGGCCGCGGGGTCTGTTCTCGTGCTCGACCCGCCCTATGCCGTCACGGAGCGGCTGAGCCCGGGCTTGAACGGCCCCTACGGCGGCAGGGTTTTCGACGATCCCACCAATGCGGGTGGCAACGATGTCGGGCTGAAAACCCTGCACGATTCGAGTGCCGGCAAAGGGCAGGAATCGGCACCGCTGCTCGGATTTGAAATCACTCAGGACCTACCCGCCGGGACCACCCTGCGGGTGGGGATCCTTGTCGATGCAAACGGCAGCCCCGACCCGACTCCCAACACCGCCAGCTATACGCTCAAACAAACTTTTGGCGGGACCGCGACCGCCACCAGCACCCCCATTCCCTGGACCGGCGAGAGCATGGATGTGGTTTACTTCGATCTCATCGATCTGCAGCCAACCCACCAGTTTGTCATCACCTGCACCACCTCGAGTTCGAATACGGTATATCCCTCGGACTTCGAGCAGGTCCTGGGCCTGACCTTCGACACCGGAACCTCCGGCCCGGATGAGACCCCACCGGAGGTCGGCACATTCGATCCCGCCCACACGGAAACCGGGGTCAGCCTTTCCACCAACCTGAGTGTCGCGTTCAACGAGAACGTCGCCTTCGGAACCGGCACGATCACGCTCCACCAAAGTGGAGGCACCCTGGTCGAGAGCTTCGACGTCGCCAATCCCCCGGCCGGACTCACACTCGCCGGAAATACCGTCACCATCGATCCGGCGGCCGACCTGAGCCCTTCCACGACCTATTACATCGAGATCGAGGCGACCGCCATCGATGATCTCGCCGGGAACAGCTTCGCGGGCTTCATCGGGGACAGCACCTGGAGCTTTACGACCGGAACGCCCGATCTTGCCGATCCGCAAATCCAAAGCTTCAACCCCACCAACGGGGCGAGCGCGGTGCGCGTTAGCTCCAGCCTCGTGATCACCTTCGACGAAGCGGTGGCCTTCGGGTCGGGAACGATCACGCTCCGCCAGTCCGGCGGGGCACTGGTCGAGAGCTTCGACGTTGCCAACCCCGGGAGTGGCCTCAGTCTTTCCGGATCCACACTGACCATTTCCCCGAGCAGCAACCTCGCCGCATCCACGGGCTACTACATCGAGATCGACGCCACGGCGATCGACGATCTAAGCGGCAACAGCTTTGCCGGATTCAGCGGCGACGGCACCTGGAGTTTCACCACGGCGGACGTTGCACAAGGCGCGACGATCAGCTATGTCGATGCTCAGTTCGGGATCGAGGACGATGCGGATGACCCGACAAGTGGTTGGCGCAACACCACGCCAGCCAAGCCGCTGGACATTGATGGCGACAATATCCTGGGAACCGATGGATACCACCTCCACAATCTAACAAGCGCTCCTTCCTACGGCACCGTCACCGTGCTTCCGGGAGCCAGCGGGTTCGGGCCCTACGGATCCGCGAAGTGGGACGACCCCAACAATCCTGGCGGAGCTGATCTGAGTGGAGACAGACTCTTCAGGCAGGACGGCGGCTACACGGTAGGAACGCTCAGCATTCCCATACTCCAGTTTGAAGTCACCGGAACAGATCTTGACGGCAGGACTTTGCGCTTGGGGATTTTGTGCGACGCGATCGCCGACGGCTCGGGAACAGCCAGCTACACCATCACCCAGACCTCGGGTTCAGGCACAGATTCCGTCACCTCGGACATACTCACTTACGACGGGAATGCCCTCGACGTGGCCTTTTTCGACATCACCGGTGCCGTTGCTGGCGATGTGTTTGTCATCCAGACCACGACAATAACCGCACCAGGCTTTCCCAATCCGGCAAATTTCCAGCAGTTTGTAGGATTTACTTTTGACTCCGATGCCGGCGGCTCCGACACGACGCCTCCCGACATCAGTTCACTCAGCCCGGCAAACACTGCGACCGGAGCAGCTGTTGCGACCGACCTGAGCATCACCTTCAATGAAGACGTGGCCTTCGGCACCGGCTCCATCTCCCTTCGCGAATCCGGCGGTGCGCTGGTCGAGAGCTTTGACGTGGCGGGCCCCGCAGCAGGGCTGAATCTCTCCGGCTCCACGGTCACCATCAACCCCACATCGGACCTTGCGGACTCGACGGGCTACTACGTCGAAATCGACGCCACCGCCATTGATGACCTCGCCGGCAACAGCTTTGCCGGCTTCACCGGCGACGGCACCTGGAGCTTCACCACGGTAGAGATCGACAACACCGCTCCGGGCATTCAAGACCTCAACCCCGGCAATGGAGCGATTGATGTCCCCACCAACACAGGCCTCGTCATCACATTTGACGAAGACGTGGCCTTCGGCACCGGCTCCATCACCCTTCGCGAATCCGGCGGCGCGCTGGTCGAAAGCTTTGACGTGGCTGGTCCCGCAGCAGGTCTGAGTCTCTCCGGTTCCACCGTCACCATCAACCCCACATCGGATCTTGCGGACTCCACCACCTATTACATCGAGATCGATTCCACCGCCGTCGATGACCCCTCGGGCAACAGCTTCGCTGGATTCAGTGGTGAGGGCACCTGGAGTTTCAGCACTGCGGAATCGACAACACCCTCAGGAATTGTGCCGACCGGGTATGCATATGGCAGCGGAGGGAGTGCCCCCTCTGGCACTGCCGGTGGAGACGCTGATAGCCTATTGACTGACGACATCATCTCCGATGGAGCCTGGAATGATGGAAAGAATGTCTATTTCGACGCAGGTGATTCACCCGCAGCATCCGTTACCTTCACGTTCGCAGAAGCCATCGCCTTCGCCACGATCGAGGTCTACGAACATACGAACCTTCCAAGTGGCATCGCTTCCGTCGAGGTATCCACGAGCACGGATGGCATTACTTTCTCGAGCCCTACTTCGTACGCTTTTGGAACCGGCACCGCAGTCCCTGGGACTACTTATGCCGAACTGCACACCCTCGATGTCTCCGGCCTCGATGCTGCCAAATACCTGAAGCTCGACTTTTACGCCAACTCCGGGAGTTGGATGACGCTCACTGAAATCGATTTCACGGCGGCCAGCGGCCCGGGCAACACCTTCGCCGACTGGACCGACGGCTTCACCGGCCTCGGCGGATTGACCGGCCTCGACGACGACCCGGACGGTGATGGTCTTGCCAACGGCCTAGAAGCCTGGTTCGGCACCCATCCCGGTCAGTTCAATGTGGGCCTCGAAGCCCTCTCCACCGACGGGATCACCGCCACCTTCACCCACCCGCAAGCAGCCGAGACGCCTTCGGATCTGCACGCCATCTACCAGTGGTCGCCGAATCTGGAAGATTGGTATGCCGGGGACGGCCTGGACGGTCCGCCGGGAGGCCCGACGGCCACGATTGCCCCGAGCACCAGCGGAACAACCACCACCGTCATCACAACACCCAATGAGGGCATGAGCGCTTTCTTTCTGCGGCTTCGCGTGGAACAAATTGCGCCCTAATGAATCGGTCCTGCGTCTTTCCGTTTCTCCTCCTCGGGCTTGCCCGCCTCCTGCCGGCCGCCGAGGTAGCCGGTGGCCAACACCGCCGCCTTGATGACGGGAACCTCCTGCTCGACTTCAGGAAGGTCGCCTTCGGCAACCTGAAAGCAAGGCTGCCGGAGCCGCTGCCATCGGGCGGACTCAAGTTTCATTTCGGCGAAGCCATGAGGGACGGGCGTGTCGATCGCGACCCGCCGGGCTCCGTGCGCTATCGTTTGGCGGACGTCCGGGAAACCGGGGCAGCCGGAGAATGGCAGGTCGTGGCTCCACC
>NZ_JBISBU010000060.1:0-32628 GCF_044385805.1 Haloferula sp. A504 | reverse complement strand
TGCTACGGTGCTCATTGTAGTTTAGGGCGGAACGGCCCGCTTCTTTCCTTCGGTTTCCTGAACCCGTGTCTTTCCGCGCTCCATTCTGCGGCGCGGCGCATGGTGTCGGGGATGTGGTGACCGGTGAGGCTGATCTTGAGTTCGTCGGAAGAAACCGCCAGGCAAACAGTGGTGGCATGTGGCTGAATGCCTGAAGGATAAGGTGTTGTGGGGGTATAGGGGGCGAGCAGAGCGGGGCGGATTTAGGGTTGCCGGCGAAGTGGAGGGGTTCCGGATGGTGGGGTGTCGGTGAGTCGTGGCGATGTTCCACGGAATTCGTCTTTGCGACCCATCCCATTGGTGTCCGTCCATGTCCGTCCATTCGTGGCTCCCGGAAAGGATGGTGGTGTGAGAATGGGGAAGAGCTTCGCCCGGGGGGATTACACCGCAGCAGTCGGCGCCCGCAGGACGCCGCTCCTTTCGGGCTTCGCCCGGGAGAGAAGGGTGACGGCGTTGCAGGGGATGCCGGAGCAAAAGATGCCGATTTCATAGCCGGCGCTCCACCTCCCGGCACATGGTGGCGGGGATAAGGTTTCTGGTAAGGGTGACCTTTGAGTTCATCAGGGAGGGTCTTGCGGTCGTCCGGCGGTGATTTCGCGCTGGCGTGGCCGGACACCGGTGCGTTAGTGCTCCATGAGAACGAACTTTCTTCCCACCGCGGCCGTCTCCCTGGCCGGCTTGCTGATGCTCCACGCCCCGGCCCGGGCCGCGGGTGAGACGCTGTTCGACTTCGATGCCGACGAGATGAAGTCGTCCGAATGGCGGATCGTGAACGATGGCGTGATGGGGGGCCTCTCGAAGGGGCAGATGGGGGTCTCCGAGGACGGAGTCCTGAATTTCAGCGGAGATCTCTCGCTGGAAAACAACGGCGGGTTTTCATCGATCCGGACCCGCAAGCTCGAGATGGACCTCGGCGAGGCGGAAGGACTGGTGCTCCGGGTCCGGGGTGACGGACGAAAGTATCAGTGGCGGTTCAACACGGATGCACGATTCCGCGGGATGGAGGTCTCCTTCATGGCTGAGTTTCCGACCAAGGAGGGCAAGTGGACGGAAGTGAAGGTGCCTTTCAGCGATTTCACCGGGAGCTTCCGCGGGATGAAGCTGAAGGACGAGAAATTCGATCCCTCGAAAATCAGCCGCGCCGGGCTGCTGCTGGCGGACAAGAAGGAGGGTCCCTTCGAACTCGAGGTGGACTGGGTCCGGACCTACGGCGGTGAAGACGGGGCCAAGAACCTGGTCGAGACCGCGCTGGCGGATGGTCGCTTCAGCATTCTGGCCAAGGCTCTGACGGCGGCGGACTTCGTCGATTTCCTTCAGGCCGACGGGGAGTTCACCGTCTTTGCGCCCACCGATGAGGCCTTCAAGGCACTGCCGAAGGGGACGTTGGAGACCCTGCTGAAGCCCGGGAACCGGGAGAAGCTGCAGGCGATCCTCAAGTATCATGTGCTGAAGGGTTCCACTGACCTGGCGTCGGCGCTGAGTGCGGGTGAGGCCGAGTCGATCCTGGGCGAGCCGCTCGCCGTCGGCTTTTCCAAGGGCCGGGTGCGCGTGAACGATGCGGCGGTGGTGGATGCCGATGTCCGCTGCTCCAACGGCATCATCCATGTGATCGATTCGGTGCTGCTTCCGCCGGAGCCTGCCAACGACATCGCGAGCGTGGCCAAGCGTGCCGGAAACTTCACGACGCTGCTCGCGGCGATCGAGGCGGCGGGTCTTACGGGCGCGCTGTCGGGTGAGGGTCCATTGACGGTCTTCGCGCCGACCGACGAAGCCTTCAAGGCGCTGCCGAAAGGGACGGTGGAATCCCTGCTGGAGCCGGACAACCGGGAGCGTCTGACCGAGATCCTCACCCTGCACGCCACCAAGGGCAAAGTGTCCGCGGGCGATGCCCTGAATGCCGGGAAGGCCAAGGCACTGAGTGGGGAGTCCCTGAATTTCGGCATCGTCGATGGCCGCTTTGAGGTCAACGGGGTCACCATTCTCAAGACCGACATCAAGTGCGACAACGGGGTGATCCATGTCCTGGATGCGGTGCTCCTTCCGCCCTCCAAGAGGCAGAGTTCCAAGGGTGACTGTGAGGACGGCTGCGAAACCGCCATGCATCCGACCGAGCGGATTGAAGCGGCGATCGAGCGCGGGGTTCCGATCTTCAATGGCGGCGACCATGCGAAGTGCGCGACGATCTACCGCGAGTGCCTGCTGCAACTGTCGACCGATGGCAGCATCGACAAGCAGGTCGCCCAGGCGATGCGCAGCCTCATCGAACGCGCCGATGATGTCAGCAGCGCCACCGAACGGGCGTGGATCCTTCGTCGCGGGCTCGATCACGTCCACGCCGCCTACGAGCGGCGCTGATGCCCGGACTTCGGCTGGGAACGCAGGGGGGTGTCACTCGATCTCGATCGCGGGCGGCTGTTCGAGCAGCACTTCCACCTTGAAGAATTTCCTGGTGCTTCCGCTGGGGTCGTAGGTGTGCGTCA
Source organism: Haloferula sp. A504 (assembly GCF_044385805.1). Classification (NCBI taxonomy): domain Bacteria; kingdom Pseudomonadati; phylum Verrucomicrobiota; class Verrucomicrobiia; order Verrucomicrobiales; family Verrucomicrobiaceae; genus Haloferula; species Haloferula sp. A504. The sequence goes on along the minus strand of NZ_JBISBU010000060.1, from coordinate 30,109 downwards.
TCGTTCCTTCGGCTCCCTCGTAGTTGGCAACCGGCATCCAATCGCCATCGAGAGTGCTTGATGCGTGGACCGTGTAGTAGCGACCGGCGACACCGGGCCAGCTGATCTGGTGCAGACCGGGTGTCCCGGACGGTCCGACCCGTGAGAAGAACCAGCTGGTGGGATCGTTCGGCGGGGTGCCGGCGAGCCACTCGTCCCAGTTGCTGTTCGGGTCGCCGTCCTCGTTTCCGTCCGCATCGTTCACCGCGGTTGTGCTGCCGAAGAACTCGTTCTCGAAGTCATCGTCGAGTTCGTCGAAGTCCTCGTCCGGAAAACGCATCTTCACCCGCTGGACCTCCCAGCCGCCCGACACCGGTTCTCCGTAGTAGTCTTCGTCGAGGAGCAGGTTGCAGACGTTGGCCATCCCGAGATAAAGTTCACCGCGGTTTTCATCCGCAGCGATTGTGCGGACGCCGTAGCTCGACCAGTTGGCCATGCCCCGGCGGCTGATGGCGACCGCAGGTTGCGTGGACGAAGGGAAGCAGAGGATGTCGGCACCGTCCCTGAAGTCCGGGGTGTTGATGTCGTCCCAGTCCATCGTGCCGACGTAAAGCTTGCCGTTGAGCACCTGCATCACCCAGGTGTAGTTGTTGTAGTAATCACCGGCCCCCTCTCCGCCGTAAAGCGGGGCGTAGCCGCGGGCATTCGGGACGAAGTCCCAGTCGCCCCCGTCCTCCAGCACGGCGGTTTGTCCGAGGAAGGCAAACAGCCCGAAGGGCACCCGCTCGCCGTCCTCGACGAAACGCATGGAGCCAAGCCGGGTGATGAGGAAATACTGCCACGAGGTGTTGAGGTCACCGCTCGGGTCGTTGCCGTAGGTGAACTGCGAGCGCGGCAGTCGCACGGGCATCTGCGCGTTGCCGTAGAGCAGGTCGATCTCGCCGCCGGTGTTGGTGAAATTCCTGCCCCGCCAGAGCGAGATCGCCCGGTAGGAATACTGGAAGTCGTCGTCCTCCTCGTCGTCGAGGCGTTCCTGGTCGGCCTCGTAGGCGACCCGGGCGGGGTCCTCGGGATCCTCGGGGTAGGGATCCGGCCTGGGCACGAGAGGCCGGGGAGTGCCGTAAAATGTATCGTGAATTAGGGAGGAGGTGCCGGGCACGTGCATGGTGCCCCAGTAGAGGTAGCCGTCAAACGAGGCCAGCGCCCCACCGCCGTAGGCCATGGCGAGGATCAAGTCCGGCTCGTAGTCGGTGACGCTCCAGACCAGGTTCCACTGGTTGGCGTTGAAGGATCGCAGACCATTGGCCGGAATGACGGGGCTGCGCCAGAGCCCTGCCGGGGCGTTGAGCAGGTCCGTCAGTTCGTTGAGACCTCCGAGCAGACCACCGCCGCCAGCATCCGAGTTGAGGTTCGGCCAGGTTGTCACGAACAGCCGCGGACCGTCACCATCATCGTGAATCTCAAGCTCGGCTCCGCCAGCATTGAGGTTGCCGACGGTCTCGAAGACCAAGGGGTTTGCCGGAGTGGCGGTTTCCTTCGACCAGCGCAGCACCTCGCCCCCTCCCGATGATCTGGCCACGGTCGTGTAGGCCTGCTCGTTGAAGAAGGTCCATTTCCGGATGTTGTTGTATTCCGGGAAAGGCTTGGCGGCCACGATCCCTCCGGTGGCGGCGTCGAAGGCGAACATGATGATGCCCTCGTTTTCCTCGCCCGGATCCGATGGACGGGCGGGGCCGGCCAGGATCACGAGGCCGTCCGGGAACCCGGGGGTCGAGGGCGTGTAACCCGCGGAACGCAGGCCCAGGCAACGCCACAGCAGCGCCCACGCCGCGGGATCGCTGGTCCGCATGTTGAGGTCCAGACGTTCGATCTCATCGGTATCCAGATTGTAGCGGAAGATGTCCGGCGGTCTCCAGTCACCGTAAGCCGACGAAATCGGCGCTCCCATCTGGGTTTCACCGTCGAAGACGCCGTCCCGGGCGAACTTGCTCAAGCCGTATTCCGCGACCTTGTAATTGATATCGCGGCTTCGACTCCTGCTGAACGACGGATTGTTGATGTCGAGATAGGTGCTCGAGACCAGGGTCGAGACATTGGCCCCGGTGCCCCACCAAAGGTAGTTGTCCTTGCGGGTCATCCCCCAGACATAGACCTGGTTGGTTTTGGGGAGGCCGGGAAGTCCGTCTTCCAGGTTGATTCCGTCCTTCACGTAGAGGTTCTCACCGCTGCCCGGGGTGTCCGGATCGTAGAAGCTGAACCACCACTCGTCGGGCTGGGCCTTGGCGATGATTTTAGCGTCGTAGCTGCGAAGGGTGGCCTGGGCCGGGGCGTTCGAGGTCGATGCCGCCAGCAGCAGCGCGGCAGCGGCAATGAGCCGGCCGGGGAGGGAAGGGGAATTCATGATGTGTGGGGGTGGTGGGTCAGCTGGGATTTTTTCGGGGGTTGTTTGCAGAGTGACAGGTCCGGCATGCCTGTGGAGCCTAAAATGGTGGTGGCGGTTGAATTCCAAAAAATAAGGGGATCCGGGGAGGCACCAACCAGCCGACAAAAGGGGGCGTGCCCGGTGGGAGGTCCACGTGATGACGTGGCCGAAGCGTGTCCCGAGTTCCCGGGATCCTCGTCGTCTCGGGGCCGTGACCTGCGGATGAGCCGGATCCACCACCAAGCTCTGAACTTCAAATCACCAAGCCGATACGACCGAACACGGCAGCCTCGATAGGACGAATGGCGGTCCAACTTCCGAGGGGCACTACATCTTGCCGATGCACTTCATCCCGGGCATGGTGGCCACCGTGAAATGGAAGATGATGCCGGCAATCTTGTTCTTGGTCTCGGATCTCGCCGAGGGAACCTATCGGTTTGAATTTTCCGCCACAGCGGTCGGCGGGGGAAGCGACTCCGACCAGGTGGATGTCACGGTGCTGCCGGAAGGGGCGACGACGGTGGCCGTTTCCGGCGAGCTCAAGAAGTGGCATCGGGTGACGCTCCACTGTCCGGGTCCCGCCACCAGCGAGACCGCCGAGCCGAATCCCTTCGCCGACTACCGGCTGGATGCGACCTTCAGCCACCCGGGAAGTGGCAAATCCTACGTGGTCCCCGGGTTTTATGCCGCCGATGGCGATGCCGCGGAAAGCTCGGGCGACGCCGGCGACCAGTGGCAGGTGCGCTTCCGGCCCGATGAGGAGGGCACCTGGAACTACGTCCTGTCCTTCCGCAGCGGCGACGACATCGCGATCGATGCCGGCGCCGGAATCTCGGCGGGGTATTTCGATGGCGAGGCCGGCAGCTTCGAGGTGGGGCCGACCGATAAGGCCGCCCCCGACCTGCGGGCGAAGGGCCGGCTGGAATATGTCGGTGCCCACCACCTGCGTTTCGCCGAGACCGGCGAGTGGTTCATGAAATGCGGGACCGATGCCCCGGAGAACCTCCTTGCCTACGAGGACTTCGACGCCACGCCCGATGCCGGCAACCGCCGCAAGTCGTGGTCGCCCCACGCCGCCGACTACGATGCCTCCCGTATGTCCGGATTCACTTGGCAGGGAGGGAAGGGGAGTGAACTGCTCGGGGCCATCGACTACCTCGCCTCGGAAGGACTCAACGCCTTCTCATTCCTCACCTTCAACATCGACGGTGACGACGACAACGTTTTCCCGCACCGCCTGGTGGGCGATGTCGACGCCTACGAGGCCGTCTCCGACAACCAGCGCTGGAATGGCGGCGTCGTTTACAAGGACCGCTTCGATGTCTCGAAACTCGATCAATGGGACCGCATCATGTCCTTCGGCGGCACGCGCGGGATGTTCCTGCATTTCAAGACACAGGAGACCGAGAACGACCAGCGCCTGGATGGCGGCGCGCTTGGCCGCGAACGCATCCTCTACTACCGCGAACTCGTCGCCCGCTTCGGCCATCACCTCGCGCTGAACTGGAACATCGGTGAGGAGAACACCAACACACCCGCCCAGCGGATCGAGTTCGCGCAGTGGTTCCACGATCACGACCCCTACCGCCATCCGGTGGTCCTGCACACCTATCCGGACCAGAAGAGCGCGGTTTACAGTCCGCTGCTCGGCAATGCCTCGACCTATGCCGGAGCCTCGCTGCAGACCAACAACGCGAGCTTCTCGAAAGTGTTTGCCGATACCCTGGCCTGGGTCGGGAACTCCGCCGCGGCCGGGAGGAAATGGGTGGTGGCGTGCGACGAGCCGGGCGATGCCCAGCACGCGCTGCGTCCCGACGACGATGCGGGCAACAGCCACCTCGACGGCCGCCGGAACGCGTTGTGGGGTCATGCGCTGGCCGGAGGCGCGGGGGTGGAGTGGTATTTCGGATACCGCCACGCGCACTCCGACCTGACCTGCCAGGACTTCCGCTCGCGCGACCGGTTCTGGGACGTGTGCCGCCATTTCCTCGAGTTCTGGGAAATCAGCGGTGCGCCATTCTGGACGATGTCCAATGCCAACGCCCTCGTCTCGGGTTCCGGCAACAACGCCAACCGCTGTCTGGCTTCGCCCGGCAGCCACTATGTCGTCCAGCTCTACCGTGGCGACGGCGGGGGAACCACCACGCTCGACCTCACCGGTGCTGCCGGGGATCTCTTCGTCCGCTGGTTCGACCCGCGCAATGGCGGCGCCATGCGGCAGGGATCGGTGACGACCGTCAGCGGCGGAGGGGTGGTCACCCTCGGCCGCGCGCCCGACTCGCCGGATGAAGACTGGATCGTGCACGTCTCGCCCGCGCGGATGGATTCCCCGGTGCCGGCAGGCTAGATCTCCGGGGCGAATTCCTTCATCGCCCGGACCAGCGGATCCCTGGCTTTCAGCAGGCTCTTGTACTCCGCGACGTCGTCGGGCATGGTCTCGATCTTCTCGGCCATCGTTTCCCAGACCTCGGGATCGGCGGCCAGATCGGCCAGGGGGCAGGTCCGGATCCGGAGGCCCATCATCACCCCGCCCGGCAGCCCGGTGAAGATCTGGTGCTCGATCCGCAGGAAGACTTCATCGAGGGGCGTGTCCGCCTGCAGCTTCGGTCGATCCAGTGCGGGGTGGAAGTTGAGTTCGCCGCCGTGCGTCAGGCTCCAGTTTTCGCGGCGGAAGGCACGGCCGGGTTCGAGGCGGTCGAGGAAGCGGTCGATGCCGGCCCCGATCTGTTGCTGCAGGCGCGGGACCTCGTCGTGGACCTCGTCGAGCGGACGGCCGATCCATTTCCGCGGGTCCCATGACGATGGCAGGCAGACGCAGGCGGCGGCGAAGGTGCGCCGCTTGGCATCGTAGAACACCAGGTCCGGCTCCCAGCGGCGCGAAAGGCCGAGCAGGTCCGCCGGGGCGTCGTCCGGGCGCCCGACGTGGCCCAGCCTCGTCGCCAGCTCCCAGGCCGCTGCGATCATTGGTGCCGCCTCGGGTGTCTCGACGAGATGGCGGTCGGGATGCCCGTCCAGCCAGCGGCGGCGCTCCGCCATCATGGCCTCGTCCTGAGGGGCGAAAAAATCGTCCAGGTCGCCCTGGCGCACCTTGATCGACCAGGCGAAACCGCCCGGCTTGAAGAGGTCTTTCCAAAACGGCCGGCTCATCGCGCTTGCTCGAGTTCGATGCGGCGGGTGGCTCGAATGGTGGGCCGGGATGAAAGTTCCGACGGGAACCGCCAGGCGAGGAACGCAACGAAAAACTTCATGGTCGATGGGGATGGAAAGATTGATGAACCGCAGAGAGCGCAGGGGAACGCAGAGACTCGGGCTCCGTTAGAAACTCAACTTCAAGTCTTTGCGCTCTTTGCGTTCTCTGCGGTTTCCAACGTGGTCCTGACTTCACTCCGTGCTGTTGGCCGTAATGCCGTGCTTGTCGCGCAGCCGCTGCCAGTAGTCGGCCCAGTATTCGTCGTAGTAGTCGTTGGCGGCGTCCATGATGAAGTCCGGCTGGACGACCACCGGCGCGGTCGCCGGGTCGTAGCCCTCGAGGTGGTTCTCGCCGGCCCGTTCGCGCGGCGAAACGAAAACCCACGGATCCTCGTTGAAGATTTTTCTGAGGAACTTCACCGCGCCGGGGTCGTAGGCCTTGAGTTCCTCGCGGGTGTCGATGTGGTTGTGGTCGTGGTCCATCGTCCGGTTGGTGCTGAACCAGGCCTGGACGATCTCGGCAAAATACTCGCCGCGGTTCTTCCGTGCGTAGCAGTCCTTGGGACCGCCGAAGACGATCCGCACCTTGTCGGCGCCGGTCACCTTGACCTTCGAGTTCGTGGGTTTCTCGTTCACGAGAATGTCGCCGGCGTCGAGGCACTTGCGCAGCAGTTCGGGTGACTCCTTGGGAAATGCCTTCACCAGGGCGTCGAGCAGCGGCACCGGTTCGTCGCCCTTGATCCGCCGGAACCGCTGCGACGCGCGGCCGTCGTTCCACAGGCCCGCCTCCTTGGCCGCCTCCCAGGTCTTCATCAGTTCCTCGTCGAGTCCCTCATAGAAGCCCGGACGGTGGATCACATGACCGAATTCGTGGATCAGGATGCTCTCTGCCTGCATCCCGCCCTCATATTCCAGCACGTCCTCCTCGGCGAAGAGCACCACCGGACGACCGTCCACACGGGTCAGGAATCCGCGGCTGCGCCAGTTGTAGAAGTCCAGCTCCTCACCGGTCTTGTCCGACTTGAACTGGGGGATGTCAGAGGTGAGTTCGTCGTGGCCGACGAGGATGCACAGCACCTTGCCGTCGCGGATCCGCTTCGCGATCTCCGGCTTGAGCACCTTCATCATCTTCCCGAACAGGTAGGCCGACTCGAGGTGGGCGTGGTCCGAAACCTTGTCCGAGGTGGCGATGAGGATGTCCTCGACCATGGTGGCCTTCTTGAAAAACGAGCGGTCCAGGCCATACTCCGAGGCGAGGCTGTCGTCGATGGGGCCGACTTCCTGGGCCAAGGTGGTTCCGAGCAGGGCGAGCGTGAGCAGGAATTTCGACATCATGGAGTGCGTGGATGAGACGTGGGGCGGGGGGCCATCCTTTCGCCGGTCCCGGCAGTCCGTCGAGCTTGATCGGGATCTTTCCGGCTGAAAGGCTCGCCCATGCTCCGGCCACGCAAGAAATACACGGTTCGCGATTTGCAAATGCTGAAGGGGAAGCGTGTGCTGACCCATATCCACGTCAAGTCGCCGGACGAAGCCGAAGCCGCCGAGCAGGCCGGGGTCGACCTGATGAGCTGCAGCTTTGATTCGCCGGAGTCGCAGGCGCGCTTTCCCGCGCTGGCCGCGGCGGCGCCCGAAAGCTTCCTGTCCTGCGCGACGCCGCACGGGCTGGCCTCGCCCAAGGAGGCGATCCGGGTCGGCTTCCGGGCCCTCGAACTCGGGGCGAGTTCGGTGTATTGCTCGGCCAGCCCGTTCATCATCGAGGCGATGGCGCGGGAACGCATCCCGGTCGTCGGGCATCTCGGGATGGTGCCGCGCCACGTGACCTGGACGAACTACCGTGCGATCGGCAAGACCGCCGACGAAGCGAAGCAGCTGTTCCAGCAGATGAAGGATCTGGAGAATGCCGGCGCCTACGCGGCGGAACTCGAATGCGTGCCGCATCAACTGGCCTCCTTCCTGACCACGCAGACCTCGATGCTGATGATGTCCCTCGGCTCGGGCAGCGGCTGCGACACCCAGTTTCTCTTCTCCGACGACATTCTCGGCGACTACGACGAGCGGCTGCCTCGTCATGCTAAGGCCTACCGGAATTTCGCGGAGGAGTATCGCCGGCTCCAGCAGGAGCGCCTCGCGGCTTTCGGCGAGTACATCGCCGATGTGAAGGAGGGGCGCTTCCCCGAGGCGGGCCACCTCGTGGAGATGGACGAGGAGGTGCTGAAAGAGGTCCGGGAGTCGGTCGAAGGTCAAAAAGTCTGAAAGTCGAAGGTCTGAACTTCCGAGCCGGACCGGGTCTTCGTGGATGCTTGAACCAAGGGACTTTTGACCTTGGACCTTCAGACCTTCGACGATCCCGGGGCGCATGGATGCAAGGCACGAGGCGGTCGAAACGTAGGACCAGCCTCTCCATGAAAGTTCTTCTCACGCTCGCCCTCGCCGCCTTTGCCCTCAGCCTCTCCGTCCGGGCGGAGGACGCCACCTGGATCGACCCGGCGAAAGCGGCGGCCGAGGATCCGGATTTCTCGATCCAAGGCGAGTATGGCTCCGGGAAGCCGGGCGCGGATTGGGGGCTGCAGGTGGTCGCGCTCGGCGACGGACGCTTCGATGGCTACCTGCTGGAGGACGGCCTGCCGGGCCTCGGTTGGGAGCGGGGCAAGCGCCGGCTCAAGCTCTCGGGCGAGCGGAAGGGAGACACGACCACGCTGAAGGGCGGGGAAGTCGAGGTGAGGATCAAGGACGAGGTGGCCGGCTTCGCGATCGACGGAAAGGCCCACATGATGTCGCGGATCGAGCGTGAGAGCCCGACGCTGGGCGCCAAGCCGCCCGAGGGCGCGGTGGTGCTTTTCGACGGCACCTCGGCGGACGCTTGGAACAACGGCCAGATGGACGGCGACCTGCTCGTCAACTCCGACGCGATCAGCAAGCAGAAGTTCGACGCCTACACGCTTCATCTCGAATTTCGCACCCCCTACAAGCCGCATGCGCGCGGCCAGAAGCGCGGCAACAGCGGCGTCTATCACCAGGGTCGTTACGAGACCCAGATCCTCGACTCCTTTGGCCTTGAAGGTCGGTCCAATGAAGCCGGCGGCATTTATTCGGTCGCCGATCCGAAGCTCAACATGTGCCTGCCGCCGCTCGCGTGGCAGACCTACGACGTCGATTTCACCGGTCCGAAATGGAAGGACGGCAAGAAGGTCGAAAACGCGCGCATCACCGTCCGCCTCAATGGCGTGCTGATCCACGAGAACCAGGAGCTTCCGAAATCCACGGCGGCGGCGAAGTTCAAGGAGTCGCCCGAACCGGGTCCGATCTACCTTCAGCATCATGGCAATCCGATCCGCTTCCGGAACATCTGGGTGGTTCCCGGGGAAGCAGCGGATTGAGTCCTCCCGATCCCGGCCATGAAGCGTCGTCGATTCCTCACCACCACGGCCGCGTGGTCCGCCCTTGGAATGAGCCCGCGGGTCGGATTGGCGTCCGACGCCGACCTCGGGGCGCTTTTCGAGACCGACAGCCCCGAACTCCTCACGCTGGCGAAGCGGGTGATGGAGAAATGCGTGCTGGAGAAGGTCATGGATCCGACTCCGCCGCTCGAGCGGCAGTGGGTGGTTCCCGGCGGCCCCCACTACCGCGGGCAGTGGATCTGGGACACGATGTTCGTCGTCGACCTGCTGGCGCTCCTGCCCGGGCGGGACGGGTTGATCCGCGAGATCTTCGGCAACTACTGGGACTTTCAGGACCGCTGGAACGAGACCGCACCCGGCTACGCGCGGGACATGATCACCGTCGCGATCAAGACTGCTCCGCAGGAGGTGCGCCAATTCTCGCAGATCCCGATCCTGGCCTGGGGCGTCGAGCGGGTCTTCCAGCGCACCGGCGACCGGAAGCTCCTGGCGCAGTGCCTTCCGCGCCTCGAACGTTTCCACGATTGGTTCTGGCGCGAGCGCGACCTGCACAGCAACGGGCTGCTCGTCGTCGGCAGCTACTCAGGAAAGCTGCAGCACGCCCGCTGGGAGACCTTCGACTACGAGTGCAACATGGATGACATGCGGATGACCCGCCATCCGAACCGCAAGGGCACGGACGAGGGCCCCTGGTATGCCGACGTCTGCGTGCCGGGCAACACCGCTTACCTGATCATGGGCGAGCGGAGCCTTGCCCGGCTGGCGGAAGTCGTGGGCGACGGGAAGATGGCCGCCCGGCGCCGCAAGCGCATGGAGCAGGGAGTGGCCGGCATGCGTGAGCACATGTGGGACGAGGAGGCGGGCACCTTCCTCTCGGTGAAGCGCGACTCACTCGAGAAGATTCCCGTGGCGACGATTGGCAGCTGGATCCCGCTCACGGCCGGGGTGCCGACCCGGGCCATGGCCGCGCGGATGGCCGAGGTGCTCGGCTCGCCCGCGTGGCAGACGCCGTTGCCGGTGCCGACCGTCGACCGCACCGATTCGCGGTGGAAATCGAATGCCTTCTGGCGTGGCGACGTCTGGCCGTCGACCAACTACCAGATCGCCTCGGGCCTCGCGGCCTACGGGCATCACAATCTCGCCGCCGACATCGCCGACAAGACCGTCGCCAACGCACTGAGAAACGGGATCAACGAGCACTACGACTCGGTGAGCGGCAAAGGTCTGGGCGTGCCGGACTACTGCATGAGTAGTACGATTCTCACGATGATGCTTGATGGTTTGACGAAGGAGCACCGGTTGAGTGTTTCGTAGCGGGAGGGTTGAGATGAACTGTGTCGGGTTCGGGCCGGGATGGATGACGAGGATGAGTGTGGGGATCACTCAAGCGGAGTCAGGGCGAGGCGCTCGACGCCCTAAAGGGGGAACTACGAACTGAACAGGCCGGCCAGCGATGTTCGTAGTTCCTCCTTCAGGAGGCCGCATTGGTTCGGAAATCGCAGCTATCCATTCATTCGCATGCATCGGCGTCGATTCACGGTTCTTCCATCGAGCATGGAGAGTTGCCGCAAAGCCTCGCTCTTGTCTTAGGCGGTCAAAGCGGCATTCTCACGGAGGCCATGACTTTTCCCGATCCCTTTCAGTCGGTCCGCAAGGAACGCGGCGTGTTGCGTTGCCCGTTCGAGGGCGAGTCCATCGTGATGCTGCTGCGCCATGGAGAGGTCCGCGAGGCGGCGAAGGACTGGAAGCGCTTCAGCTCGAACCATCCCTTCCGGGTGCCGATTCCTTCGGAGGAGGAGATGCGTTCGATGCGCCAGTTGCCGATCGAGACCGACCCTCCGGAGCACGGCAAATGGCGGGATCTGGTCGAGCCCTTCTTCAAGCGTCCGCGTCAGCCGGAGGTGGTGGCGGCGGTCCGGGATCTGATCGGCCGCCTGGTCGTCGGCGCCGCGGAGGCCGAGCAGATCGAGATCGTCCGCGAGTTCGCGCTGCCGCTGCAATCGAAGGCGCTGGCGCACCTGTTGGCGGTCTCCGAGGACGAGGCCGACGAGTGGATCGAGTGGGGGATTCACGTCTTTCACGACGGAGACGACAGCGGCAGCAAGGGGGTCACGCTGGAGAACTACCTGCATCGCCGCTTCGACGAGGCGGCGGCGGATCCCGGCGAGGATTTTTTCTCCGCGCTGGTGACCGCCGAGATCGACGGACGACCGCTGACTCGCGACGAGATGATGGGCATCGGCAACCTCACCTTTGCCGGCGGGCGGGACACCATCATCCACACGGTGTCCACGGTAATTTGCCACCTTGCGGAGCATCCCGAGATTCTGCCGTGGCTGCGTGAGGACCCGAAGCGGGCGGTGCTCGCGGCCGAGGAGTTTTTCCGCATCACCACCCCGCTGACCCACATCGGCCGCGTCTGTCCCGAGCGCACCGAGCTGCATGGCGAGACCGTCGAGGCGGACGAGCGGATGTCGCTCTGCTGGGCCTCGGCCAATCGCGACGAGGAGGCCTTCCCCGAGCCCGACACCGTCGACCTCGCCCGCAAGCCCAACCCTCACATCGCCTTCGGTGCCGGACCCCATTTCTGCCTCGGCGCGGCGCACGCCAGGTTGGTGATCCGTGTCCTGCTCGAGGAACTCGCCTCGCGGGTCGGAAGCATCGAGGTGATCAAAAGCGAGCCTCACATCGAGACGACACCCGAGTACGAGCGTTTGGTGGGTTACGACAGCGTCAGGGCGCGGTTTCTGCCGGGTGGATAGCCTCCTCCAAACTGGCAGGATAGGAGCTTGCCCGGATGGCACGGGTTTAACCGCCAATTTCGATGGTCCCGACGGGACCAAACAGCGGTAGCCGGGCACTTCAGCGCCCGGAAGGCGAAGAGAGGTCTTCTTCGTCGGGAACCGACGAAACAGCTGTATCCACGCGGTCTATCGATGTGTCGTCGGTTCCCGACGAAAGAGATCGTTAGGCACCAACCGGGGACTCGAAGTCCCCGGCTATGGATGTTCCGTCCCTTCGGGACGCTCAACCAAGCGCCTCAAACTCGCTGGTAACGCTCCCAAAGGCTCGCGTTAGCCTTACCCCGCATCACCTGCCGTTCTCAAGCGGCGTTCAAGTTCCGACGCCAGCGGCTAGGGAACGGGACAGGTCGCTTGGGTGCTAATTTGGCTCCACGATATCACTGGGAGAAAATTCGCCACCTTCCTCGAGGATTGCATGGAGTTTCTCGACGATTCCCTCGCCATTGAGTTCACAATAGAAAGATGCTCTGGCATGCCATCCTTCGCCCTGGTCACTCGGCACGACGCCTCGGACCCTCAGGACATCAGGGACACCTTCGTGTGATCTGAATGACAGGATCGGCAGGCCGAAATGATCCACGGCCACCAGGACCTTTCTCTCACCTCCGATCCAGGGGTTGTACTGCTCGAAATGCTGCTCAGATTCGTCAAACAGCGGAGCGAGGTCTCGATGGTCGATTCGCTTGCCTTCATCAAGTCGGCACGCGACTCCATAGTGAAATCCTCCCATGACAAGATCGGGGGTCGTGGATTCAACGGATTCTGCCGGGACAAGAGCTGCCACGCGTTCAAGCGGAAGGGTCTCGGAGAGGAGCAGTCCTGATGAATCAATTTCTTCTCTTTCAGGCGAACAACTGGCCAGAGCGAGCACCGCGACCAGCAGGCGGAACCTAGTTCCGCAGAGGACCTTGGAAAAGCCACAGACTGGAATGGTCATTACCCGTGCATAGCGGATCGGGTGAAAGGTTGACATCATCGATTGGATGGGGAGCAGTCGTTGGATTTTCAAGTCCGTCGAAACAGCAGCGAAACTCTTACTTGTCCCGCAGCGGATACGGTTGAACCCCGACCCGCGCGGCCCAGATCTTCCATTTTGTGGCCATTGCGTTCGCCATTTCGGGATCGGTCTTGGCGAGGTCCTTGAGCTCGGTGCGGTCGGTGGTGAGGGTGTAGAGTTCCCAAGGCTTGCCCTTGGCGCGGACGAGTTTCCATGGGCCGATTCTCACCGCCGCATTGCCCATGTGCTCGAAGTAGAACTCGCGCCGTGGCATGGCTTTTCCCTGAAGAGCCGGTTTCAGGCTCAGGCCCTCAAGGGGAGTGAGATCCTGCCGCGACGGGTAGGATGCCTCCGCAAGATCGAGGCAGGTCGGCATGAGGTCGATGATGTGGCCAGGGGTGGTCGTGATGGAGCCTTCCAGTTCTTCGGGGATGCCCTTCGGCCAGTGGGCGATCAGTGGTGTCGCGATGCCGCCTTCGTGCATCTCCATCTTGTAGCGACGAAAGGGCGTGTCGCAGAGGTTGGCGCCCGCGATGCCGAAGCTGTTGTAGGAGTCCGAGGTGCCGGTGCGGGCCTTGGGGTCGCCGCCGCGGCTGCCGGTGAATCCGGTCGGCCCGCTTTCGGCGCTCGCGCCATTGTCGGAGAAGAACAGGATCAGCGTGTTGTCCAGTTGATCGTACTGCCTGAGTTTCTCGACGACCCGACCGACACCGCGGTCGATGAGGTGGACCATGGCCGCATGGGTCGCCATCCGCAGGTCCATTTCCTCCGGGTCCTTGACCTTTTCCCAATCCGGCATCCGGGGGTCGGGCGGGGAGAGTTTCGTGCCGGCCGGAAACAGGCCCATTTTCATCTGCCGCGCGAAACGCGCCTCGCGCACCGGCTGCCAGCCCTGGCGGTAGCGACCGCGGAACTTCGCGATTTCCTCGTCGGGCGCGTGCAGCGCCCAGTGCGGGGCGGTGTAGGCGAGGTAGAGCAGCACCGGCTTGCCGGCCTCGAAGCCTTCGTCGAGAAACTGCAGCGCGTGGTCGGTGAAGGCGGTGGTCGAATACCAGTCGTCCGGCACCGGGATGACCTCGTCGTTCATGACCAGCTCCCGACCCGGCAGGTTCCGGTAGTGGTGGCCGCCGCCCTGGGGCGTGCCGTAGAAGCGGTGGAAGCCGCGCTGGAGCGGCCAGTGTTCCGGGGCCGAGCCGACGTGCCATTTGCCGCTGATGGCGGTGAAATATCCGGCAGGCCGGAGTGCCTCGGCGAGCGTGACGCAGTGATCATTGAGAAAACCCTGATAGGCCGGATGGCCAAGGTCCTGGCTCATCATCCCGATGCCGGCCTGGTGCTGGTAGAGTCCGGTCAGCAGCGAGGCCCGGGTCGGGCAGCAGCGGCCGGCATTGTAGAAGTGCGTGAAGCGTAGTCCGGACCCTGCCAGCGAGTCGAGATGGGGTGTTTCGATCTCGGCCCCGAAGCAACCGAGGTCGCTGTAGCCCATGTCGTCGACCATGATGACGACGATGTTGGGCCGCGGGGCTGCGCCGAGAGAGAGGTGGCAAAGCGCGAGGTGGAGGAGGGCAAGCAGGTGCCTGGGCATGGACCCCCTACGTTCGCGCGGGTGGGGTTCTGGCAGGGGCGGCGAATCCGTGCCCACCCGTGGGGGCGGTTTCTCTCAGCCTCCTTGTTCCGGGCGCCGCCTGCGCAGGAAGGTCAGGCAGGCGGGGATGAGGAGCAGGGCCGAGCTGGGTTCGGGAACCTGGACGGCGGAGCCGAAGACATCGATCTCGCGGATGATGGTGGCCGTGTTCTGCGGGTCGGTGCCGGCCGGGGCAATCGAGGGGACGGGATCCAACCAGGTGAAGCGGATGGCGTCCACGCCGTCCGGAACCACGGTCTGGATGTTCACGAGGGTGACCTTGGCGGCGTATTCACCTGGATCGGCCACGGCTGCCGCCGTGTAAAACTCGGTGAAGCCGGTATCACCCACGAGGCTGTAGAACACCGAGTAGCTTTGGTGGGCGAACTCGTGCTCCCGTCCGCTCCACTCGGGGTCGATGGTCACGGAGCCTCCGGTGAAGGTTGACAGGGAAGTGATCCTGTAACCCAGAGGGCTGGCATCAAGGTCGAGATTGAAGTCGATGGTCGCCGGATACTGGGAGCTGTCTTCCAGGGCAGCAGCCGACAATCCAGTGCCGTCGTTCACGTATGCGACATTGAGCACGGGGCTGGACGAGACCGACGACAGGGACGGTGCGCCCGAGTTGACCAGGTCGGTGGTACTGATGGTCGTAACAAACTCCGTTCCGTCACCACTGGTTCCGAACTCCGTCAGGATGCCGATGATGGCCTGCGCCGGGCTGACCGCCAGAAGGCCGCAGGCGAGGGCGGTGACAAGGCGTCCGCGGCGGGGGAGAGGGGAGGGCGAGGTGGCCGTGAAATCAGCTCGGGAAGCAATGGACATGATGGACGGACGCTAACGGGAGGCCCGGGTTGGTGTCGAGAGGGTTCGGCAGCGTCGCGCTCCAAGTGCGCAGCAATTGCGGAAGGGTTCGCCTCGTCTTGCAGGGAGGCGGCGAGGCATTGCTTCGAGGAGGCTTCGGGCGTATGGCCGGGCCGGTTCGTCCGCCATGAAGCTCACTGCTTCCTTCCTGCGTCGACTCGCCTGCGTGGCGGGAGTCGCTTTCATCCCCACGGCGTCCGCTGAGTCGGGCGCTTCCCCGGCGTTTTCCCCGGGAGCGATTTTCGAGGACTTGGAAGCCGACGGATACGGGCTCTTTTCCGGGAAGCTCCAGAGCCTGCTGATGCATCGCGACATTGAAGGCGCCGGGCACGGAAACAGCGGAACCCTGGCGGCCACTCTCAACTACCGCTCGCCGGAATGGGGCGGCTTATTCGTCGGGGGGCAGGGAATCTACAGCTGGCGGGTCTTCGAGGACGGCGATCGCAGGGCCGGCGGGCCCGCCTACTGGTTGTCGAACGACGAGTTCAGCGTGCTCAACGAGGCGTATGCCGGCTTCAATTTCGAGTCGGTCGGTTGGGAAGGGGCCGAGCTGCGGGTGGGGCGTCAGATCCTAAACTACGACTTTGCGCCGACCTACAACATCCGCCAGAAGGATCAGTCCTACGAGGGCGTCGTGTTGAAGACGCAGCCTCGCGACAACCTCACGCTGGATCTCGGCTGGTTCGACCGGTTCAGCAGCTGGGCCTCGCGGGAAGGCGGGCCTTCGACATGGCGGGCGGAATTCATCGATGTCGAGGATCGGGTCGGCGTGCCCTACGACACCAACGGGTTCTTCTTTGCCTCAGCGGTTTACACCCCCTGCGACGCGTTCTCCTTGGGAGCCTATGATTTTTACGGCGACGATCTGTTCAATGTCTTTGGACTCAAGGGTGCCTACACCTGGGAGCTTGGGGGTGACTGTGGCTCGCTCACTTTCCGAGGTCACTGGGCGAACCAGCGGGATGTCGGCCGCATGAATCGCGACGGACTGGGTGACATCGGCTCGAACGTGATCGAGGCCGGCCTGGACTACGCCCTCGGCGGACTGACCCTGAGCGGTGGCGGGGTGTTCATCCGCGGCGATGACTTCCAGACCCCCTTCCGAACCTCGTTCACCATCGATACCGAGCTGCTTTGGTACACCATGCAGTTCGAGGGCGGCACGAATTCCGGGTATCTCAAGGGCGTCTGGAAATGGGAGGACTGGATGTTCTACGCGATGTATGTCGCGTCGGAGCATCGCTGCGGGCGGGTGTGTCAGGAAATCGATGTGGTGGTGAAACGCACCTTCGACGCGGGACTCTACACCGCGGTGAAGGCTGGCTACGGCGGACGGCGGCCTGGCACGCTGACGGCTGGCCCGAAGACCAACGCACTGGACCTGCGCTGGTTCTTCGGGTGGACGTTCTGAGGAAAGGAGCGCGCGACGCTGTCGCGCATCGAATGGCCGGGAGAGTGTTTTTCAGAGGGGATGCGGAATGGCGTGTGAGTCTTTCTGGCGCTGGTGATGAGTGGGCGGTGAGAGGAATGAATGGCCACCGGTCCCTGGCCACTCACCACCGAAGCTGGAGTTGCCTCAGAGCGGGTTGAGAAACGGACCGCGAGCTTCAGCTCGCATCGAACGGAGGCTCCGGGGCGAGCTGAAGCTCGCGGTCCGCATGGGGGCGGGCACGGGGAGGCGGGCAGGCGCGGCGATGCGCGACAGCGTCGCGCGGTCCTTCAGAGCGGCTTGAGGTCGGGGCCGAGTTCGACGGAGTCTCCGATCGAGAACTCCATCGCACGAACGGTGTCGCCGTGGCGGAGGCGGGCCTGGTTGCCCGACTTGGAACGAATGGTGGCCTTGGTGAGCCTGCCCTTCTTCCACTCGAGATCGACTTCGAAGCCCCCGCGGGCGCGCAGGCCGGTGACGTTGCCGTCGGGCCAGGCCGACGGCAGGGCGGGCAGCAGCTCGATCTCGCCGGCGTGCGACTGCAGCAGCATCTCGGCGATGCCGGCGGTGCCGCCGAAGTTGCCGTCGATCTGGAAGGGCGGGTGGGCGTCGAGCAGGTTGGGAAAGGTGTTTCCGGCGAGCGCCTCGCGCAGCATCAGGTGGGCGTGGTCGCCGTCGAGAAAACGGGCCCAGAAGTTGATCTTCCATGCCTTGGACCAGCCGGTGCCGCCGTCGCCGCGGAAACGGAGCGATTGCTTGGCGGCCTCGGCGAGTTCCGGCGTGCCGCGTGGCGTGATCTCGTTGCCGGGATGCAGCCCCCACAGGTGGGAGACATGGCGGTGATGGTTCTTCGGGTCGTCCTTGTCCTCGAGCCACTCCTGGAGTTGCCCGTGCTGGCCGATCCGGTTCGGCGCGATCTTGCCGGCCATCGCGTCCAGCTTCGCGCCGAAGTCGGCATCGACCTCGAGGATGCGGGTGGCTTCCGCCGTGGCCCGGAGCAGCGTGCGGATGATCTGGTGGTCCATGGTCGGGCCCATCACCAGTCCGCCGTTCTCGGGAGAGTTCGAGGGACCGCTGACCAGCTCGCCGGTCTCGGGGTGGGGAATCAGGTAGTCGACGAAGAACTCGCTGGCTCCCTTCATCACCGGGTAGGCACGCTGGCGAAGGAATTCCTCGTCCTTCGTGAAAAGGTAGCGCTCCCAGAAATGGGTGGTCAGCCACGCGCCTCCGGTCGGCCAGATGCCGTGGTTGGAATTGTTGATCGGGGCGGTGCCGCGCCACAGGTCGGTGTTGTGGTGCAGCACCCAGCCCCTGGCTCCGTAGTGGGCCTTGGCCGTCAGGCGCCCGGTTTCGACGCAGTCGTCGAGCATGTCAAAGAGCGGATCGTGGCACTCGCTCAGGTTGCACAGCTCGGCGGGCCAGTAGTTCATCTCGGTGTTGATGTTCACCGTGTATTTGCTTTCCCACGGCGGCTTGATCTTGTCGTTCCAGATGCCCTGCAGGTTGGCCGGCTGGGATCCGGGCCGGGAACTGGCGATCAGGAGGTAGCGGCCGAACTGGAAATAGAGCGCATCGAGCGCGGGGTCGGGCGTGTCCTTGGCGGGCTTGAGGCGCTGGTCGGTCGGGAGCTTGTTCTTCTGCTCGCCGCCCAGGTCGAGGGTGACGCGGCGGAAAAGCGAACGGTGGTCGGCCTGGTGGTCCGCGAGGAGTTGGGGCCACGTTTTGGAGGAGACCTTCTTCAGGTCCGCCGTGCAAAGCGCGGCCGGATCGGCGGACACATCCCGGTACGACTTGTGATTGCTGCGAGCGACCACGAGGAGGGTGGCGGAGTCGGCGTTGCTGATCCTCAACATGCCCTCATCCAGCGAGACCGATCCGCCCTCGCTGCGAGCTTCCACGCGGGTCTGGAAGCGGATGGCGCCGCCCGCCACGGTGCCGGTGAGCGCAAGAGTGCGGTCGCCTTCGGCGGTGATTCCGTTCTCCGGATGTGGCGACTCGAGGCGGGCGCTGAAGGAAACGCCACCGGGCCGGTCGGACGTGATCCGCCACACGATCACCTCGTCGGGATGGCTGGAAAGGCACTCGGTGGTGAATCGGGTTTCACCGCGCTTCCAGGTGCTGCTGGTGACCGCCCCGTCGAGATCGAGCGCGCGGCGGTATCCGCTGACCTCACCCTCGCCCTCGAAGCGGATCTTCAGGTCGACGCAGGGCTGGTAGGCCATCTGCCTCAGCGGCTCGCTCATGAATTCCTTCATCGCGAGCTTCTCGGCGTCTTTCTGTTTTCCTTCGAAGAGCAGCTTGCGGATCTGTGGCAAATGCTCGACCGCCCCTTCGTTGTGGTAGTGGCGCGGCTTGCCGGTCCAGATCGTCTCCTCGTTGATCTGCAGGTGCTCTTCATCCGTGCCGCCGAAGACCATCGCCCCGAGCCGTCCGTTGCCGATGGGAAGCGCCTCGGTCCACTTCTCCGCAGGCTTTTCGTACCAGAGTTCCGAGGCGGTCGCAGCCGGAAGGGCCAGGATCATCCACGCGAAGCAGCGTATCTTGGTCATCACACAGGACGGAACGTGTGAAGACCGGTGATTCGATCAGGGAGTCAGCGAACTGTCACAGATATCCGCTTACTCGGTTTCGACGGGAAGGAATCGATTACCCTTCAGCGTCACCTCCCCGCAGCGCTCGATCCGGAATGCCGACTCTTCGGTGGGCAGGGGATCCCCGTGGATGGCGTTGCCGGTGATGCTCAGTCCGGTGGTGCTGTGGGCGCCGACGGCGACCTGGCCGCGGAGGAGGAAGGTGTTGTCCTCGATGCGGATGTTGCGATGCACCGCCGGGTTCGGCTGGCTGTTGCGCGGGTTGATCTTCACCACCGGCTCGCCGCATTGGTGGAAGCGGTTGTTGCGAATGGTCAGGTCGCGAATGCAGCCGGACTCGAACCAGCCTTCGGCGTCGTTCTCGAGCAGGATCGCCGACATGTGGGTGGCGTGGAAGTCGTTGTCCTCGACGACGACCTTGCGGCGGGTGGTGAAAAGGAAACCGCGGGTCGGGATGTGCCGGACTTCGCAACCCCGGACCTCCACCTCGGGCGTCCAGGTGACGTTTTCGATCACGTCGTGGTCGCGCAGCTCGGCGGGCACGGGTTTATCGAGGACCAGTTCGATCTCGCGGGGGTTGATCAGCTTCGACGTGATCACTTGGTTCGTGGCGTACGGCTCGAGGGTGTCGGCATGAACGAAGTCGACCTCGTCGCCCGGATTGAAGGCGAGGAAGCCGAAGGTCTGCTTGTGGATGAAGGCCACCTTCACCTTGTTGGGTCCGAGCTTCTCGACGACCCGCAGGTGGGTGCCGTGGACGTTGATCGCATCGTCGTGGGCACCGGAGAAGACGCAGTTCCTGACAAGGATCTTCCCGCGGCAGCCGGAGAAGTGGAAGCAGTCGGCCCAGGCCGCAGTGGTGCGTCCGCTGTCGGGGTCGGGTGCGACCGAGACGCCGTCGAGGGTGATGTTCTCGGTAAACTGGCTGACGATGCCCATGCCGTGGATGAAGTGGAACTTCACGTCCTTCCAAAGGATGTCCTTGCTGCGGCGGGTGAAGACTCCGGCACAGTCGCGATGGGGGTCGCGGATCTGATAGATCCTATCCTGCTTCAGCCGGTGCTTGCCGGTCACGCGGACGGTGAAGGGCTCTTTTTCTTCGGCCGTGAGACCGCCCAGCGGGCTGCGCATGCGGTGAACGCGTCCGGTCGAGAGGTCGAGTTCCTGACCGAGGCCTTCGCCGTGGCTCCAACCCTCGCCGGTCCAGGTGAGCTTGCCTTCGGCGATCGAGTAGGCGGAGTCCTGGTGGATCTTGAGGATCGCGTGATCGGGTCCGGTCTCGACCACCTTGAATTCCGACACGGTCGGCCGCTGGTAGTCGAAGGCGAGGCCTTCGAGGGTGATGTCCTCGCAGTGATCCACGCAGACCTCGATCATTTTCGCGTGGCAGACGATGCGGGCGCCCGGCCCGGTGATGTGGGCGTGTTTCACGTTCCGCAGCATCAGCGCCACGGCCTTGAGCCCTTCGGGTTCGGCATTGGTGTTCGAGATGTTGAAGGTGTCGCGGAAGAGATGGGTCGGGTGGAAGTCGTGGCGGCCGGCGGCGAAGTGGACTTCGATCGGCTGTTCGGCGGTGCCGGCGCCCGTGAGTTCGAGGCTGTGGTCGAAGCGCCCGGGTGAGACTTCGATGCGATCGCCGGGAGCGAGCTTGAGGCGGTTGAGCGGGGCGAAGGTTTTCCACGGCTGTTCGGGGGACCGGCCCGGGTTGTCGTCCGCCCCACCTGCCGGATCGACGTGGTAGGTGATGCCGCCCGGTGAGGCTGTCCGGGCATCGATGGTCGAGAGCCCGGCGAGGAGAGCGAAGGTCGCGAGGCAACCATGGAGGGGCGTCATCATGGCCCAATCTACCGCACCGGGCCCCGGCGGCTTTCATGGGGGAGTGGCGCTTTCCAAGCGCCATGACGGGGCGTGGCGGTCTCCAGACCGCGGTGGAACGCCGGCTGCGGGTTTCACTCCGTCGGGAAGGGAGGGGTCGGCTCGATCCTGCGGCTGGAAGCCGCTTCTCCATGGTATGGCGCTTGGAAAGCGCCACTCCCTCGCTCAGGCTCGCTCCATGAAGTCGCTTGTCCGGATTTTCATGGGTCTCTCTCTCGTCTCATGCCTCGGCGCGGCCCCGCCCAACATCCTGCTCATCTTTGCCGACGACCTCGGGTTCGGTGACATCTCCTGCTACAACCCGGAGGCGAAGATCGAGACCCCGCATCTGGACCGACTCGCCGGGGAAGGGCTGCGCTTCACCGATGCGCACAGCCCGTCGACGGTTTGCACCCCGTCGCGCTACAGCCTGCTGACCGGCCGCATGGCCTTCCGGATTCCCTATCGCGGGGTGTTCACCGGGGCTGGAGGACCGTGCCTGATCGAGGAGGGCCGCCTGACGCTGCCGGAGATGCTGCGCGAAAAGGGCTACCGCACCGCGCTTTTCGGCAAGTGGCACATCGGCATGACCTTCTTCGACAAGGATGGGAAGCCGATCCACAAGGACGGTCTCGAGCCGGTGAAGCGGATCGACTACTCGCGGGCCATCGAAGGCGGGCCGGTGAGCCACGGGTTCGACGAGTTCTTCGGCACCGCCTGCTGCCCGACCACCGACTGGCTTTATGCCTTCATCGACGGCGACCGCATCCCGGTGCCACCGACGAAGCTGCTCGACCGCTCGACGCTGCCGGAGCACCCGTGGTCCTTCGACTGCCGCGAGGGCCTGATCGCGCCGGACTTCGACATGGAGGAAATCGACGAGATTTTCCTCGGGAAGAGCATCGGGTTTCTCGAAAGCCACGCGAAGGAGAAGCCGGATCAGCCCTTCTTCCTCATGCACTCGACCCAGGCGGTGCACCTGCCCTCGTTTCCCTCGAAACGATTCCAGGGGACGACGGGGAAGGGGGCGCACGGCGACTTCATCGCGCAGTTCGATGGGCACGTCGGTGACTTGATGAAGGCACTCGATCGTCTCGAACTGGCGAAGAACACGATCGTCATCGTGACTAGCGACAATGGTCCGGAGGTCGGCACGGTGATCCACATGCGCGATCTTCACGATCACGACGGCGCCCGCCCCTGGCGCGGGGTGAAGCGCGACAACTGGGAGGGCGGTCACCGGGTGCCCATGCTGGTTCGCTGGCCCGGGGTTTCCCCGGCGGGCCGGACCATCCGCGAGACGGTTTGCCTCACCGATCTCTTCGCCACCCTTGCGGAAGTGACCGGCTTCGAACTGCCGGAGACCGCCGGCGAGGACAGCGTGAGCGTGCTGCCCTTGTTGAAGGGTCGCGATGCGCCCGTCCGGGAGTTCACCCTGCACCAGACTTGGTCGCTTGACCTCGCCATCCGCCGGGGGCCGTGGAAATACCTCGATCACAAGGGTTCCGGCGGCAACCGCTACGACCGCAAGGGCAGCAAGAACTGGAGCATTCCCGAGGATTGGATCATTGAGGACACCGCGCCCGACACGCCCGGCCAGCTCTACGATCTCGCCACCGATCCCGGCGAAACGGTCAACCTCGTCGAGCGCTACCCGGAGAGAGTCGCCGAGCTGAAGAAGTTGCTGGACGAGACCCGCGGGTCCGGTCGCAGCGCGCCGACCGACCGATAATCCGGGGCCGATCCGAGAGGAGGGCGCCACCTCCGGCGTATCCGGCCATCATTCCGGCAGTTCCCGCCGGGTTCCGATCCCATTCATGAAAACCATCGCCCCGATTCTTCTGACCCTCGGCTGCGCCGGCTCGCTGGCCGCGGAACCTTTCTACAAGAACGAGCACGGCTTGTTCTCCCTCCGCCCCGGGGAACAGACACCGGTGACCCACCTGACCCGGGTCGGCCCGATCGGCATCAGCCTCGACTTGCTGCAGCCGGCTTTTACGATGCGCATCAAGGGTGTCGAAGTCGGCTCTCCTGCCGCCGCGGCGCAACTCGAGCCGGGGATGTTCATCCAGAGCATCAATGGCGCAAAATTGGCCGACATCGACCCCCGCATCCAACTCGGCAACTGGATCACCGAGGCCGAGGCGAGCGATGGCCGGTTGGTGATGGCGGTATCCGGCGAACCGGGTGGCGAGGCCCGCGAGGTGGTGGTGACGATCCCGGTGATGGGTGAATACAGCGCGACATGGCCGCTCGATTGTCCGAAGTCCGAGAAGATCGTCCGCAACTACGCGGACTATCTCAAGCAGCCCGGGGCGGACCAGGGATTTGCCGGTCTCGGGATGCTGTTCCTGCTTTCGACCGGCGATGCGAGCGACCTCGAGCATGTCCGCCAGTGGGCGCGGGCGCATGACGGGGGCTCGTCGTATCCGTGGCACATCGGCTACGGCGGCCTGGCGCTTTGTGAGTACTACCTGCGCACCGGCGATGCCGAGGTCCTGCCGGCGATCCAGAAGATGGCCGACAAGCTGGTCGAGATGGAGAACTTCGGTGGCTGGGCCGGACGCGGTCCGACCGCGAGCCTGAGCTACGGCGGCGGCGGGGGTCACCTCAACGCGGCGGGCACCTTGTGCGTCGGCTACCTGATGCTGGCGAAGGAATGCGGGGCCGAAGTGCCGGACGAGACGCTGCAGCGGGTCCTCGCCCATTTCTACCGCTACTCGGCGCGGGGCAACGTGCCCTACGGCAAGGGCAAGCCCGAAGGCGGCTACACCGACAACGGCAAGAACGGCAAGCTGGCCTTTTCGATGGCGGCGGCGGCGGCGCTCGATCCGCGGGGCGAGAAGTCGATCTACGCCCGCGCCCGGGATGCCTCGGCGCAGTTCGCCTTCTACAGCACCTCCTACATGCTGCACGGCCACACCGGCGGCGGCATCGGCGAGATCTGGCGCAGCGCCTCGATGGGACTCGTCCGCGACGAACTGCCGGAGCACTACCGCGAGTTCATGGACAACCGGCGCTGGCACTACGAGCTGTCGCGGCGATTCGACGGCTCCTTCGGCATCCTCGGTGGCGCCCGCTACGACAACACCGAGTGGGGCGCCGGCTACGCCTTCACCTACACCGTGCCGCGCAAGACGTTGCGCCTCACGGGTGCGCCTCCGACGAAGTTCTCGAAACTCCACGCCCTGCCCGAGCGGCCGTGGGGCACGGCGGAGGACGATGATTTCCAGTCGATCACTCCCGCGGCCTGCCCGAAGGGCGGCACCTACGACCTCTCCGCCGAGACCTTCGCCGGCCATACCGGCATGGCGATGCTGCGTCGGCTTGGCGGGGGCGATCTGGACGAGGGGCAGTTGAGAAAATTCATCCGCCATCCGGACATCGTGGTCCGGAGCACCGCGGCGCGGTCGATCGGCCACCACGGCGAGGCCTTGCTGATGGAGTTGCTGGCCTGCGACGATGCACGCGTGCGGCGTGCCGCTCTCGAAGGTTTGGACAGCGGGGCGGACCCGCTGATGTCGCGTGCGGTTTTCGATCATGTGATCGGCATGATCGATGATCCGGCGGAGTCGTGGTTCGTGAAGGACATGGCGATCCAGGCGGTGGGCAAGGCGCCGAAGGATTGGATCGTCGGCCAGGTTGACCGGATCCTCCCCTTCCTTGCGCACGAGGAATGGTGGCTTCAGCATTCCGCGCTCGGGGCGCTGGCACCGGTGGTGGGCGACGAGCGGTGCTACGAGAAAGTGCTTCCGGCGATCGGGAAACTCCTGCAGACCAACTATCAATACAGCCTCTCCGGGCAGTTCCGCTGGGGGCCGCTGCCGGAAAACCTGCGCAGTGCCCCGCCGAAGGTGCAGCAACTGGCGCGGGAATGCCTGAAGGAGGCCTACGTCGATTTTGTCGAGTACGACCACCACTCGGGGCGGGTTGAAAATGTCGTCAATCCGATGACCCGCGAGGCCCTGGCCGATTCGCTGGCGAAGCTGCCCGGCGGGTACGACACGCTCTATCAGATCGGAAGACAGCGCTATCCCGACCAGGATCTGCCCTTCAAGGAGATCTTCCTCCAAGCCGATCCGGAACAACTCAGCCCGGAGCTGCGGAGGGTCGTCGACGAGGCGGTGGGCGGCAACCTGATCCCGGCCTACGTGAAGAAGAACCGCGGGACCCTGCTGAAGGAGGCGGTCAGCGAGGAGGTCGGGGGCGGCAAGATGGAGGGGCTCACCGAACTCTACCGCAAGGTCGGGGTCGATGAATTCGACTGGCGGGATTTCGGCCCCCACCCGAACGAGATGGTGTGGCAATACCACAGCTTTGATCCCCCCGAGAAGTTCATGGAGCCGGATGACCGTCTGGGTCGCTTTCGCGAAGTGACCTTCCCTTCCGGGATGGAAGAGTGGCATGCGGTGGGCTTTGATCCCCGGGCTTCCGGTTGGAAGACCGGGCAGGCTCCCTTCGGTGCCGCCGATGGCGAAAAGGGCATGATCGCCGGATCGCGCAGCGACTGCGGGTTGTCATTCTGCAAGTGCGGCGACCCGGTCCAGACGCTGTGGGAGAAGGACGTGCTGCTGATCCGCGGCACCTTCGACTTTCCGACCTTCGAGGAAGGCTATCGCTACCGCCTGGTTCATGGCGGCATTTCCCACGTCGGCTCGGGCGGGGGATATCAGGTGTATGTGAACGGCAGGCTTTTCATCGACGATCAAAACGGCGTGGACCGCCGCGGCGGTTCGCGGCCGATCGGCCGGGTCATCCCGAAGGAGTGGTGGCCCGAGTTTGCCGACGGCCAGGTGGACCTCGCCGCCATCACCTTCAAGAAGCACCATCCGCGCAGCAAGAAGTACGGTGGCAACATCAGCCTCTTCCTGCAGCGCATGAAGGTTCCGCCCCTCGAGGTCGAGTAGAGTCGGGGAGGTGCCGGGTCGCGGTGCCGGGAGTCCCACCGGACCACGGCGGCTGTCGCCAGGGGAGTGGCGCTTTCCAAGCGCCATGCCCTGGAGAGGCGGCTTCCAGCCGCAGGGTTAGGCCGGCCGTTCCCTTTCCGTCGGAAGCCGATCCTGAACTCGGCCTTTCACCGCGGTCTGGCGACCGCCATGCCCCGCCATGGCGCTTGGAAAGCGCCACTCCCCTCCTCACGAGGTCTTGTGCGGGTTCCCGGGTGAAAGGTTGGGTTGGCAGTCGGCGGTATCCACAGGCATTCATGCCATGAGTCGAAGTCTGCCCCTCCTGCTTTTCATCTCCCTCACGGCAGTGGTCCTGGCGGTTCCGAAGGCCACTCCGTCCTTCAAGCTGGCGGAGTCCCTCGACATCGCCCGTGTGCCGGCGGATTTTCCCGTGGGCTTCTGCCTGCTGACGCATGGCGGGCGGCAGTATGTCGCCTACTTCGATGAGGAGCGCCGAATGACCGTTGCGTCGCGTTTGTTGGATGCCGCTGAGTGGACCTATCAGGTCCTGCCATCGAAGGTGGGTTGGGATTCGCACAACTACATCACGATGGCGGTCGACGACGATGGGCAGCTCCACGTCTCGGGCAACATGCACTGCGTGCCGCTGGTCTATTTCCGCACCCGTGAGACCGGCGATGTTACGACCCTGGAGCGGGCGCCGATGGTCGGAAAGCAGGAGAAGCGGGTGACCTACCCGAAGTTCCTGACCGACCACGAGGGCACCCTGATCTTCAACTACCGGGACGGCGGATCGGGGAAGGGCAAGAGGCTGTGGAACCGCTACGATCCGGAAAGCCGTCGCTGGTCCCGGTTGCTCGACGTGCCCGTTCTCGACGGTGAAGGGGAGCGCAACGCGTATCCGACCGCGCCGGTCCGGGGACCGGATGGCTGGTTCCACATGATCTGGGTCTGGCGCCACACGCCCGACTGCGCGACCAACCACCATCTTTCCTACGCGCGAAGCCCGGACCTGAAACGGTGGGAGTCGGCCTTCGGGAAGTCGGTCAAGCTGCCGATCGTGATCGGGGAGGAGTCGCTTTTGGTCGATCCGATTCCGAGCGGAGGAGGCATCATCAATGGGGGTGCGAAGCTGTCATTCGATTCCGGCGGACGCCCGCTGATCACCTACCACAAGTCCGATGCCGAGGGGCACATGCAGATCTACGCCGCGCGCCCGGAAAATGGGAAGTGGCACTGTCGGCAGCTGACCGATTGGAACGAACCGATCAAATTCAGCGGCAACGGTTCGATGGGCTTCATCGGCATCCGGGTCACTGCGTTGTCCCAGGTGGACGAGGGCCTTTTCACGGTGAGTTTCCGTCATCGTGACCACGGGGGAGGACGCTTGTTCGTCGATGAGAAGACTTTGCGTCCGGTGGCGAGACGGGTCTCGGTCGGTCGGACGATTCCGCGCGAGCTGGATCGGCTGGAAAGCGACTTCAAGGGAATGGGCATCCACCGCGAGGAGGACCATGGCGATTCGGGGGACCCATCGGTCCGCTACATTCTCCAGTGGGAGACCCTCGGGGCGAACCGCGACGGACCGCGCAAGCCGCCGCTGCCCGGGCCCTCGATGTTGAGGCTGCACAAGCTCACCCTGAAGCCTTGAAGCAGGATTCGCGGAGCAAGGATCGGACTGGACCCGATGTCCTTGCCCGCTACCCTCCGCGGGTGCCCGGAAGACCGCATTTTTTTCTCACCGCCCTCGGCCTGGTCTCAGGCGCGCTGGCAGCGCCGCCCGCCATTCCGGGGTTTCATGGCAAGCATCCGCTGGATGCCGCCGGGCAGGGATCGGTCCTGATCGAGGAGCTGCGCTGTGCCTCATGTCACGACGGCATGGGGGACGCCCCGCCGCTGGCAGGTCCACGTCTGAATGGTCTGGCGGATCGCCTCGATCCCGGCTTCATCCGGAAGTTCATCGCGGCACCGTCGGCGCACGACCCTGGAACCCGGATGCCGGATCTGCTCCACGGTCTGGAAGAGGAAGAGCGGAGCGAGCTTGCCGATTCGTTGACCGCGTATCTTCTCGCGCCAGGGAAGTCGGAGAAAGCCGGACCGCCCGGGGAAGCCGATGCCAAGCGTGGTGGCGAGCTCTTTCACGAGGTGGGTTGTGTCGCTTGTCACAGCCCCAAGTCGGGTGACGGAAAGCCACTGCCGGGCGACGTCGGGCTCGGTCATGTCGGCAGCAAGTATCAACTTTCGGGGCTCGCGGAGTTCCTGCATCACCCGCTGACCGTGCGTCCTGCCGGCCGGATGCCCGATCTTGGCCTGCAGAAGAAGGAGGCCGAAGCCATCGCCGCCTTCCTCGTGCAAGCGAGCCCGGCCGCGGGTGAGCCGACGGCCCTGCCCAAGCGCGACGACGCCCGCATCGCCGCCGGCCGCAAGGCCTTCTTCGAAATGCGTTGCGTGGCGTGCCACGAACCGCCGTCGGTGGAAGCGGATTTCCCGAAGACTCCCTCGGCTCCGGCAGCCGGTCCTGCGATGCGACTGGATCAAGGCTGCCTCTCGGCCATGCCGGAATCCGCGCCGGACTACCAACTCAGCGACGAGCAGCGCGAGATGATCCGGGCGGCATTGAAGGCGGCTTCCGAACCCGTTTCCGCCGATGAGCGGGTGAAGCGCAAGCTGACTCAACTGAACTGCATCGCCTGTCATCAGCGCGACGACTTCGGAGGTGTCCATCCTGACCGCGATGCCTATTTCGGCAGCACCGAGGAGGCGCTCGGCAACGAGTCGCGCATCC
This sequence comes from Haloferula sp. A504, assembly GCF_044385805.1. Lineage (NCBI taxonomy): Bacteria > Pseudomonadati > Verrucomicrobiota > Verrucomicrobiia > Verrucomicrobiales > Verrucomicrobiaceae > Haloferula > Haloferula sp. A504. The sequence goes on along the minus strand of NZ_JBISBU010000060.1, from coordinate 1,266 downwards.
CGCCGCAGCTGACCCTGGTCGGTGCCAAGCTGCGCCGCGAGTGGCTCAACAAGGTGCTCTACAACGGGGAGCGCGTGCGTCCCTACATGCTTGCCCGGATGCCGGTGTACGGAGAGGTGGCCCTGGAGGGACTGCCGGATCACTTTGCCGAGGTCGATCACCTCGAGCCCCTCGAGTATCCACCGCTGGACCGCGAGTCGGGACCGATGATCCGGAATGGCGGGCACCTGCTGGTCGGCAACAAGGGACTCAACTGCATCGCCTGCCACAACTTCAACGGCAAGGAGGGCCCGGGCATGAAGGGCATCGACCTGATGACGACCTACCAGCGCTTGCAGCCGGCGTGGTTCGACATGTTCATGCGGGCGCCATCGCAGGTCCGGCCGGGCATCATCATGCCCTCATTCTGGCCCGGCGGTCAGGCGGTGCAGACCGAAATCCTCGAGGGCGACACCGAGGAGCAACTGCGCGCGCTGTATCATTACTTCTCGCTCGGCCGTTCGGCCCGCGACCCGGATGGCCTGAAGGCGGAGGATTCGTCGCTGGTCGTCGAAGACGAGACCCGGGTTTACCGTGGTCGAAGCAGGGTGGCCGGATACCGGGGCATTGCGGTGGGACATCCCGGAGGGCTCAACTTCGCGTTCAACGCCCAGAACGGGACGCTGTCGGCGATCTGGAAGGGTGAGTTCGTCAGGGTGAACTGGCGAGGCCAGGGGGCGGGGGACTTCAACCCGGTCGGCAGACCCGTCCAAATGACCCAGGACGTCAGCCTGCTGGCCGAGCCGATGGACCCGTGGCCGGCGATGCCGGTGCGGACCAAGGAAGCACCGGCCAATCCCGACCCGCTCTATCCGCGTCAGTATGGCTATGCCTTCAAGGGTTACTCGCTCGATGACTCGGGCGTCCCGACCTTCCGCTATCACAGTGGGAAGGTGGCCATCACCGACATCGCCGTGCCGGAGACATCGGCTGAGGGACAGGTGCTGCGCCGAACCCTTAGCTTCGAAACCGGGGAGCCGGCGACGCTGTATTTCCGTGCGCTGACCGGTTCTCTCGAGCAGGTCTCGCCCTCGGTCTTCCAGACGCCCAAGCTGCAGCTCGCCATTCATGAAATGCCATCGGATGCCGGGGTGAGCTTGCGCACCGCTTCCGGCGGGGAGGATTCGCGCGAGGTGATCGTGAAAATCCCCCTGTCGGCCGGCAGCACCAACCTGATTCTCGATTATGCCCTTCGCGATTGATTTTTCTCCTGTCCGTGGCGGCGGA